>JABDGH010000007.1 GCA_013286145.1 Verrucomicrobiota bacterium | reverse complement strand
GGGTCGATTTTATCGAGACGGGTGAAATTTCGGGCGCACTCGAAAAGGCGTTTGAAAATCTGGAAACTGAAGCCGGACGCGCATGGAAGATCGCCCAGGACAGGATGACCAACTGGGTGCCGAAGATTGTCTATTTTGTTATTCTCCTGATTGTCGGGGTGCAGATTGGCATAATGTACTACCACGTTATCGTGGCTCCTGTATCCGACATCAATAAAGAGATCGATAATGTGCTTAACGGCAATTAGGGCGAAAGTCCATGACGAGCAGCTTTTATGAATCGGATGCGGCGGTGGAGCAATATCTCCTGTTTCATTATGGAACACCCGAGCAGATTTGTCCGCTTTTGCCCGAGGCCCGGGCAGCTTGTGGATTTCCGATTCGTTGCGTGAAGGAATCCTTGGGCGATATCAAATTGGGAAAATCCGAGCGTGCGCTCGATTTGGGTTGTGCGGTGGGCCGAAGCAGCCTGGAACTGCGCCGTCATTTTGATGAAGTGGTGGGAATCGATTTTTCAGGGCGTTTCATCACGGCTGCGCAACAAATGCAGCGTGAGCGTCATGTTGCCGTTTGTGCTCATCGTGAAGGAGCTGTCCATGATGAACTATCACTCGATCTGTCCCCGGACATCCGAATCGATCACGTTTATTTTGAACAGGGAGACGCCTGCGCGTTGCGTTCCGACTTGGGGAAATTCGACTTCGTTCTCATGGCCAATTTAATCGACCGAATTCCTGATCCGGCGAAGTGCTTGGCGGGGCTTCCCGATCTGGTTCATCCCAAGGGGTGGCTCGTCATTACTTCGCCTTACACCTGGCTGGAAGAATATACGCCGCGAGCCAAGTGGCTTGATGGCGGTGAACGCGGCACGCTTGATGCCCTGAAGGAATTTCTGATGCCAGCTTTTGATTTGCGTCGCACGTTCGATCTCCCTTTTCTTATCCGGGAGCATCGTCGCAAATATCAATGGAGCATCGCCGAAGCGAGCGTGTGGCAACGGCGATAATTTCGCTGGTCTTGCATTGTTATTGGGGAACAACAGGCGGTCATCCCGAGGTTGCGTCTTCGACGCTCTGCAAAAATATTGGGGAATATTATTGCGCTATCGCGCAGGCAGTGTCGAGGGATCAGACGCATAAAGCATAATCGACAAGTTGAACAGTTTGAATCCGACGGCTTTTTGTGATCGCCTGACTTTTGGGTAAGAGGGATGCGTCTGATCCCTCGACAAGCTCGGGATGACAGATTTCTTACTTCGTTCCCAAGTACAACTTGGGAACGAGATCTAATGGAGAGGAGAACTGCGAACGGGTACCGATTCCTCGACTTCGCTCGGAATGACGAAATGAGAAGACGAACTTACTCGTAAATATAATTATCGCGGCGCAATTTATCGATCAGGTCGTGAACCTTCTCCTGATGCGAGCCGCTAATCTGTTCCATGCGGCGATAAATTTCAATTGCCCCGGGCCAATCCTTCTGGGCTTCACGAATGCGTCCTGCTTCCCATCCGGCCTTGATCTGCCAGGAAAAATCGGGCGGGGTGAGCGAAGCTGAATCATCTCCCGCCACGCGTCCGTAGAGCACATCGAGATAGAGCGCCATCGCCTCATTGGGTTTGCCTAATTTTTCCAGGCATTTCGCGCTGTTGACGGCAGCATCGTTCCGGTCAGCGATGGTGCCTTCCTTGTTCTTGAGAACCTGATCCAGTGTGGTCAATGCCAGCGTGTAATTGGCCGGATCCTTGCTTCCCATCGCGAAGAGGCACTCGCCCTTGAGCAGGCTTGCCTCGACGAAGCGCGGGCCGGTTTTTTCCGTTGCGAGAACCGAGTCGTAAAATGTGTTCGCCTGGCTGAAATTAAGCTGTTGTTGATAAACCCGCCCTTCCCATAAGCGCGCATCGGGCTTGAAGGAAGATTTGTCGGGAACTTTATTTAACAGGGTTCGTGCTGCCGCGTAGTCCTGATGTTCGGCGGCGGCACGTCCCGCGAAGAAGTAGGCATTATCGGTAAAGTCACTGTTTGGATAGGCCGTCGTCAATTGTTGAAAAGCGTCCTGTGCCTTGACGTAGTCCTGACGATAAAAATAAAACTCGCCGAGCCGGAAGTAAGCCTCGGCAGCGCCGGGCGCCTGGCCATATTTTTGTACAAGGGCGATGAGGGCATGTTCAGCCTGATCGTCGGTAAATTTCTTCAACTCGTAGGAGACAAGAATGACGCGCTGCGCCGCATCCAGTGAATCGTTGGGAAACTGGGCGATGATCATCTGGCAGGTCTTGATCGTGCCTTCGAGATCGTTGGTCTGGTATTGGAGATCGGCAAGCGCCTTGAGCAAGGCCTCCTGACCGGGCCCGCCGCCTTCCTGGGCAATTGCTTTTTGGAAAACGGCCTTGGCGTCATCGGTCTTGCCGAGACGGGTGAGAAGCTGTCCCTCGGCCAGGGAGATGGCCTTCATGTGAAAGCTTTTTGGAAACCTTTTTTCAAAATCGGCCTCGGCCTTCATGAAAATATCGTCCTTGCCCAGGCTTGCCTGGGTCAGAAGAAAATTATAAGCGGCATTTTCCGCGGAAGCGTCTGTGCCGTCGGAAACCTGGGTGAACTGGGCGGCGGCCCCGGCGTAGTCCTTGGTCTGATAAAGGACGCTGCCCAATTGAAAGTGGGCGGTGCGGACGAGATCGGGATCGGTGCTGGTGTCGATGCAGTTTTGCAGCGCCTTGATTGCGAGGTTGAATTTACCCGTGCGGGCGTAGAGTTGTCCGAGTTGATCGTTGGCGGCGGGAATCCACGGGCTTTTGCTGTAAGCAACGAGAAGCGACTCCAAAATACCAATGGCCTTGTCGTCAGCTTTATCCGCAGCCAGAGCGGAGCCAATGGCGAAGAGCGCAGCCGGGGCCGAGGACTCCGATTTTTTCGCAAATTCCTGGAGCTTGGCCACTGCTTCCGGCAGTTGGTTCGCGGCGCGCGCGCTTTCAAGGTAGGCCCGGAAAGCGATCAGTCGTTCGTTTTCGTTGTCGCTGAGCGTGTAAGCCTGTTCGTAGGCCGTTGCCGCCAGGTCGCTGGCATTAAGCGCGTGCTGGGCGCGACCCAGCCCCAGGTAAGCCTGGGCGACCAGTGTCTTGGGGAACGCATGGGGATCGCCCGTGATTTTCTGGTAGGCGAGCACGGCTTGATCGGGCTGATTGTTTTGCGCGTAGGTTTCTCCGAGCCAATAATTGGCCTCGAAGGCAAGTTTTGTTTCGGGTTTGGTGGCGAGTAGAGCCTCAAGGGTAACAATGGCTTCCTTGAATTGTTTTTTGGCCAGTTGAATTTTTACCTGGAGAAGTTGCGCCTGCTGGCCTGCCGCCGTCTTGCTCTTGTCCTTGGCCAGGGCCTGAATGAGGGTCTGCGCGTCGGCTTCCTTTCCCTGCTTGAAGAGAGTCCAGGCCAGGCCGAGATTGGCCGCGTCCGCGTGATCGGCGGGATTTTTCAACGCCAGAAGCGCACGATATTTTTGTTCGGCATCCGGCCATTTGCCCAGGTCGAGGAGCGACTCGGCCTGCCAGAAAAGTGTGTCAGCGCGTAAATTCTCGGGAACCTGGTCGATGGGAAGATTCAATGCAGCCAACGCGGCATCACTGCGACCAAGTTGATAAAGCGCGCGGGCCTGAAGCAGTTCCGCCTCGGCCTGGAGTTCGCTCTTCGGATATTTTTTCAGCAGGGCGGTAATGCGGTCATTACAAAGATCAAACGCGCCGTCCTTGTACGATTGTTGCGCGGCTTTCAGCGTCTTTTTTTCATCCCCGGACGGTTCGGCGCGCAGCGGGAGGGTGATCAGTGCCGACAGCGCAACTGCAAGCGTTGTTGCAAAAGCAACTTTCTTAAAATTTGTCATCCTGAACTTGTCGAAGGATATCATGTTATTTTTAAGCCGGTCATCCCGAGATAATCAAAGAATCTTTCAGATTATGCGCTAAAACGGTTTAAAGACAAAATAGTAATACCAATTTCAAACGATAAGCAAACGCACGGTCATCCCGAGCTTGTCGAGGGATCAGACGCGTGAGGGATGATCGATAAGTTAGACAATTTGAGTTTGATGGTTTTCTGTGATCGCCTGACTTTGGGGTAAGAGGGATGCGTCTGATCCCTCGACAAGCTCGGGATGACTGGCTTTTTTTATGAGGCCAGTTCCAATAACGCTTCCTTCACGTTGCGCATCAGGGGGGCGATGGTTTTGTCGGTGAAGTCGAAGGCGAGGCCGCTTGTCTTGAACAATTCGGGCAGGGGACGTGAGCCGCCGAGGCTTAGTCCGGCCAGGTAGTGATCGAGCGTTGAAGGTAAATCACGGCGTGAGGCTTGCCACAATTGCAGCGCGCCAAGCTGCGCGATGCCGTATTCGACGTAGTAGAAGGGAATCTCGAAAATGTGGAGTTGCCGGTGCCACACATGGGCGCGGGCTTTTTCA
Organism: Verrucomicrobiota bacterium; assembly: GCA_013286145.1. GTDB lineage: Bacteria > Verrucomicrobiota > Verrucomicrobiia > Methylacidiphilales > UBA1321 > JABDGH01. The sequence goes on along the minus strand of JABDGH010000007.1, from coordinate 62,089 downwards.
AATCCGGTATAATCTTCAATGCCGCCGAAACGGTCCATGAGCGAAAGCCAGTATTGGGCGCGTTCATCGCGGGTGTGGCCGGGATGGGTGTAGATCCAGTGTTGGAACGCATCGACGGTTGCCATCCAGGGGAAGAATTTAATGATTCCCTCGAGGTGATCGCGTTGCGCACGGCGGGCATCATCCGCAGAATAAAAAGCGCGTAGATGGGGCGCGGCGAGGAGTTCCATGCCCATCGACGCCACCTCGCAAAATTCAATCGGCGCACCGCGATAGGCATGAAGTGGCTGTTCACGCGAGGCGAGAGCATGAAAGGCGTGGCCCGCTTCGTGCAGCATGGTTTCGACATCGCGATGAGTGCCCACCGCATTCATGAAGATAAAGGGGACGCGCGATTCGGAGAGCGTGCTCTGGTAACCGCCGGGAGCCTTGCCCTTGCGGTTGTCGAGATCGACCAACTCCTGTTTGCGCAGGATATTGTAGTAATCGCCCAGGCGCGGATCAAGTTTCGAGAAAATCTGGTGAGATTTTTCCAAAAGTTCCGAGGATGCGGTGAAGGGATGCAACGGGGGGCGTTGATCGGGATCGACGGCAAGATCCCACGGACGAAGCTTATCGACGGCGAGTTTGCGGCGGCGTTCCTCCTGCATTTCGCGAACCAGCGGCACGACGTGATGTTCCACCGCATCGTGGAAGCGGAGGCAATCCTCCGGTGTGTAATCGAAACGCTCGTAATTGGCGAAAGTGTAAGCGCGAAAATCGGAATAATCGGCGGCGTAGGCGATTTCATTGCGCAGGACAAGAAGCTGGTCGAAAAGTTCCTCCAGCTTGTCGGTTTCCTTCAGGCGGCGATCTGCGACCGTTTTCCAGGCCGCTTCGCGCCGGGGACGGTCAGGTTCCTCCTGAATGCGGGCCATGCGGGCAAGGGTCTGTTCCTGGCCGTCGAATTGGACGGTCATGCTGCCGCTGATCTTCTGGTATTGTTGCGTGAGCTTTGCGATTTCGGTTTCACGGGCGACGTTTTCTTCGCGATAAATTCTCACCTGCGTTTCAACACTTCGGCGGAAGACCTCATAGAATGGCGGCAATTGCTTGAACGCGGAGGATTGGGAGAGCTTTTGCATCAGGGCGAACTGGCGCGGCTTGAGCCACGGATCGACTACCTCGACGATATGCATGTAGGCCTTTTCGCGCTCGGGATCGTCGGTCTGGCAGGTCATGGCGATGTAGGTGAGCGATGATGACTCGGCGAGCGCGGCGCAGACTTCGCTGTGATTGCGCAGCCACGCTTCGAGGTCGGCGACGGACGCGACTGCGTCGAGCTTGGCCTGGAGTTTATCGAAAACGGGAGCGAGCTGGGTCGTGTCGGTCAGGTCGATCGTTTCAGGTAAAAATTGGCGCGGCGCGAAATGGGAGGTCTGCATATTCCCTAAAATGGCAGAAAAACAGATGAGTCCAAGCCGTCGTTTTTTAAGAGTCGGCAATCAGGGTTTTCCGGCGGTGGAGTTGGGACTGGGTGAAGTGAAATCGAAGGGGAGAGGTGATAATACCCCGGTCGGCCAAAGCATGGTTTCCGGATGAAAGATAAAAATCCCCGAGTTGATATTGCTGTCATCGCTAAAATCGGAATATTCATAATAGGGGGCAAGCTGCCTTTTCAAGGCAGTAATGACATCTGTGCTGATGTTGTCTCCCGGATAGACCACGATGGCGGCGATGGCGTGGGTGCGCAAAAATAGCAGGGGATTGTTGCACTTGCCGTCGTATATCTCGTTGACTTCTTTTTCGCGCTGTTGGGCTTCTCCATAGGTGTTGGCACCCGCGACAGAATCGCAGAAATAACTCCAGGTGATATATGTGCGATTACCAGTGAAGGCAGCCAGCGCGGGAGACTCGCAATACATGTCGCTTGATTTCCCTGTTAGGACAGTCTCCCCTTTCATCTGGGAAAGGGCAGATAGCAGAGGGCCTCGAAGCGGATCGCAGCGAAATGATCCGGTGCCTTCCAAGTGAAAAATATCCCGATCCTTCCTCGTATGCCAGGTGTATTCCGACCAGGCAAAAAAGGAAAAAAGGCTGGAAATAAGAAGAAGGCAGGTCAGGCATCGGAGAAGGATGGCCCGGCGCATGGCTAGGGCAGGGAACAGGGCGCTCCAGCCAATGCAATAGATATATCCCCAAAGCTTGCTGGTATAATCGGGGCGGCCTCCCACCGTGTAAAATTCCATGCTTAAGAAGGCGATGGGCAAAACGATGATGATAGTTTTGACCGCCGGATGGAGTTTTGGCCAAAAAAAGATGAGCGCGAACCAGGGGAGATAGATCGGCCACCATAAAATTAAGAATTCGATGACCTGGGTGTGGCTATCCGCATCGGTCCACCCGCTGGGAAGAATGGCCGCCGTGGTCAAAAACTCCAAGAGCATCGGAGTCAGTAAAACGGTGATAAAAACGAGTCCAAGAACAACGAAGCGAAAATTTTCTGGAGACAATTTATAATACCAGACCCAAAAGAGACCCCCGAGCAGCAGCAGCCCTTCGAGAGGCACGGCCCAGGTTGAAGTCACCAGCGAAAGCAACGGAATAGCCCCCAGGCAAATCCATGGCCAGTTCGATACCCTGCGTCGGAGTAATTCCACCAGGGACCAGACCGAAAAAAGGGTGAGAAATTGTCCGCCGCTCGTCGAGTGAAAAGAGCCGAGCCAACTCCAGGTCCCCGGTGCCATCAGTTCCCGGCGGTCATACCAGATGGAGGGCTGAAGCCATTTCCAGATTGGGTTGGAAGTGGTTGGAGCATCTTTTCCCATCAAAAGATTCATGGCCCTATTGGGATCGAAATGTTGCGTCGTAAGCCAGAGATAGGCCGTTGCGCCAGTGGCCGCGCATTCCACCAGGACGGCAGCCAGAATGGTAATCCAAATCCTTTTTCGGCTGATGACCCAGGCCGCTGCCGCCGCGATAACGCAGTCAAAAGCTGAAAGAAGCGCCGAGCTCAGGTTAAAGCCAGTACCGATATCAAGGCCAAAGAGACGGGTGAGGACTGATATGGCATAATGTCCAAGGACATAGTATTGGGATAAATGAAAAGGCGGGTTCCAATTGAAAGTTGGAGGCACCGTTTCACCTCCGCAAAAGCACGACATCAGGCAGAGATCCACCACGCCATCGCGCATGGCAACAATGTCGGGTTTTAATAAATGCTGGGCTACGGTGAAAGCGAATGCCCCAAGAAAAATGGAGGTGGGCAGGCGGAGACCTTTCCAATCCGTTTTGGGATGAATCAAGGCCCAAAGAAAACCCAGCGTGGAGAAGGGCAACAGCCAAAGAAGTGAGGGAATGGCGACAAGATGCTCGATGAAATTCATCACCAGGACCAGGGTCAATCCCGGCACGATGAACCCGAACCACGGCGATTCCCGGGGGAAAAGACGCCGGAATACGACTGCCCCGCCGACGACATGCAGCGATATGATCGACCACAACAATAGTGCGCGAATCAAGAGCATGGAAAAGGACGCTAAATGAAGTTAGCCACTAACGGCAAGCTCGACGCGATTACATTAGGGTGCTAATCAGCCGTTCCGTCATCCTGAGGTTGTCGAAGGATCAGTCCCCGGTAAGCCTATACCTGTAGGGTAAAGCGTACGCTTTCTGGAAGCCGATCCTTCGACAAGCTCAGGATGACGGAATCTTAAAGCGGCACTTCCGAGCTTTACCGTCGCAGGGCCTGCGACGGCTACCTCAGAGACTGCCAAAACGGCGCTGGCGTTGGCCGTAGTCGATGAGCGCCTCGGCAAAGTGGTGGCGGCGGAAATCGGGCCAGAGCGTGGGCGTGATGTAAATTTCCGTGTAGGAAAGTTGCCAGAGGAGGAAATTGCTCAGGCGCATTTCACCGCTGGTGCGGATGAGGAGGTCGGGATCGGGGTAGTAGCGCGTGTAGAGATGATGGTTGAAGACTTGTTCGTCGATTTGCGCGCTGTCGAGATGGCCGAGTTTGATTTCACGGATGATCGAGTGAACCGCTTCGATGATTTCCACGCGCCCGCTATAACTGAGCGCGAGAATGAGAATTAGGCCGGTGTTCTGGCGAGTGGCCTGAATGCACTGATGCAATTGGTCGCGCACATTTTCGGGCAGGTCGGAGAGGCGTCCGATGGCCTGGAGCCTGACGTTATTTTTAATCATGTCCGGCAATTCATCGCGGAGAAAATTTTCCAGCAGCCCCATCAGGGTATTGATTTCGCTCTTGGGACGTTTCCAGTTTTCGACCGAGAAGGCATACAGGGTCAGGTACTTCACGCCGAATTCGCCTGCGGCCTTGACGACATCCCGCACCGATTCGGCCCCGGCGCGATGGCCCTGCACGCGGATCATATTCTTGGCCTTGGCCCAGCGCCCATTGCCGTCCATGATGATGGCGACATGCCGGGGAATTTTGCCAAATTTATAAGTGGGAGTGGGACTCATTTTATGCTGTGGGAATCTCCGACTATTTTTACTTAAAAGATACCAGGAAAAGAATAGTTAGAGATCCTTCGACAAGCTCAGGATGACAAGGTTTTTTAAAGATCATGCCCGGAAAGTCTGCTCGCGCTGGGCGCCAACTGAGACGATGCGCAGGCGCGCGCCGGTCAAGTCGGCCAGGGCGGTCAGGTAACGCTGGGCGGCGATGGGGAGTTTTTTGAAATGGCGTATGCCCGAGGTGTCCTGTTGCCAACCAGGGAATTTGCGGTAGATCGGACGGCATTGGAGAAGTTCCGCGACATCATTCGGCGGGAATTGGATGCGTTTGCCATGTGACTTGTAGGCAATGCAAACCTGGATTTCTTTCAGGGAGTCGAGGCCGTCGAGGTTCGTGATGGCCAGTTCATCGATGCCATTGACCATGCGCGCATAACGGGTGGCCACGGCGTCGAACCAGCCGCAGCGGCGTGCGCGACCAGTGGTGGCGCCGAATTCGCGACCCATGGCGTGGAGCATGTCGGAGACGGCTTCGCACTCGGTGAGGAGCGGGCCTTCTCCCACGCGGGTCGTGTAGGCTTTCATCACGCCGACGACGCGATCCATTCGGTGAGGGGGAATGCCCGAGCCGGTGCAGGAGCCGCCCGCCGTGGTGTTGGAGGAGGTGACAAACGGGTAGGTGCCAAAATCGATATCGAGGAACGTGCCTTGCGCGCCTTCAAAGAGAATGTGTTTGTGGTTCTCCAATTGACGATGAAGCCAGACGACGGTGTTGGTGACGAAGGGGCGGAGCTTTTCAGCTGCCGCGAGATAGGTCTTTTCAACTTCACGGAAGGAGAGCGGTTCACCGCCAAGCGATTTGAGGATGGCATTATTTTCCTCGATCCGCGCCCGTAGTTTTGCAGAGAAGGTCTTGGGTTGGATGAGATCGATCAGGCGCAGGCCGGTGCGGGCCGCCTTGTCGCCATAAGCGGGACCGATGCCGCGCTTGGTTGTGCCGATCTTGTTGCGGCCCTTGCGTAGTTCGCGTTGCTCGTCGATCTTGCGATGGTAGGGCAGGACAAGATGGGCCGTTTCGCTGATGAGCAGGCGATTGGCCAGCTTGATGCCGCGCTTCTCGAGTCCCTCGATTTCCTTCACGAGCGCGACCGGGTCAATGACCACGCCGTTGGAGATGACGCATTTCTTGCCCGCGCGCAGGATGCCGGAGGGGATAAGGTGGAGAATGAATTTCTCTTTTCCAATCTCGACGGTGTGGCCCGCATTATTGCCGCCCTGGGAGCGAACCACGATGTCCGCCTCCTCGGTCAGCACGTCGATGATTTTCCCTTTTCCTTCATCGCCCCATTGGGCGCCGACCAGAATCGTATTCATGGAGAGTGTATGGAATTTGATGGGGCGGAATCAGCGCCCGATACTGGTGTAGGTGAAGCCCAGTGCGCGGATTTCGTCCGGGTCGAGAAGATTGCGTCCGTCAAAGAGCAGCGGGCTTAACATGCGCTTCTTGAGGGCAAGCCAGGGGAGGGACTTGAATTCGTTCCATTCGGTGAGAAGGAGGAGGGCATCGGCCCCGTCGGCGACTTCCTCGGGAGTGGTGACCATTTTTGCCTCGGGCACCAGGGGGTGGGCTTTTTCCATGGCCTGGGGGTCGTAGGCGCGAACCTCAGCGCCCTCGGAGATTAGTTGCTGGACAATGCTGATGGCGACGCTGCTGCGCACGTCATCGGTGTTGCCCTTGAAGGCGAGGCCGAGCACGCCGATTTTCTTGTGACGAAGAACCCACAGCGATTCGCGAATCTTTTTGAGGAAGCGTTCCTTTTGATCGTGATTGATCGCCTCGACTTCCTTCAACAGGCGGAAATTGTAACCAAGTTCCTCGGAGATGCGGATGAAAGCGGAGAGGTCCTTCGGGAAACACGAGCCGCCGTAACCGATACCCGTATTTAAAAAGGCGCGACCGATGCGTTTGTCCGCTCCCATGCCTTCGGCCACACGCTCAACATTGGCACCGGAAGCCTCGCAAATGGCGGCGACGGCATTGATGTAGGAAATTTTGAGCGCAAGGAAACTGTTGGAGGCATGCTTGATCAATTCTGCGGAGTTGAGATCGGTGACCAGAATGGGGGCCTTGAAGGGTGCGTAAATTTCCTTCATTGGACCCACGGCCCGATCTGAGGAGACGCCGATGACAATGCGATCCGGTTTCATGAGATCCTCGACCGCGGAACCTTCGCGCAGGAATTCGGGGTTGCTCACCACATCAATGGGCGCACCGGGATTGTAGCGCTGGATCGTCTGGGCGACCTTTTCCCCGGTCTTGACGGGCACGGTGCTTTTATCGACGACGATCCGGTATTCCTTGATGTGCACGGCGATCTCGCGGGCGACACCCTCGACGAAGCTCAGGTCAACGCTGCCATCCGGCTGGGGCGGCGTGGGCACGGCAATGAAGATTACCTTGGAGACATCAACGGCTTCGCCGATCGCAGCGGTGAAGGAGAGTCGTCCGGCAGCCACATTCTTTTTGACCAGCTCTTCGAGTCCCGGTTCGTAAATGGGGATGTGTCCATCCTGAAGCTGATGGACTTTTTTAAGGTCGTTATCCACGCAGATCACGCGGTGGCCTACTTCTGCAAAACAGGCACCGGTGACCAGTCCAACATAGCCTGATCCGATAATGGCAAGGTTCATAAAGGGATGGATAGTGTGCCGAGGCCGGGGGGACTCGGCAAGACCCAGTTACAGCCGGGGGGTGTGCAGTTCGTACTGCGGGAAGGCCTTGAGGGTGAGGGAGAAATAGATGGCGTGGTCGCTTTGCCCATTATTAATTTCGCTATCCGCGTAGGTTACCGCGAGTTGCCAGGCGTCCAGATCGCGGTAGAGCGTGTATTGCTGGAGCTGGAGCCGCCCGGTTGCCGCCTCAAACTGTTCCTGGCCTTCAACCTGCCAGTGTTCGTTCATCCGGTAGAAGAGATCGAGCGCGATGTTGTTGCTGTTGGTAAAGAAAGCACTGTGATTGATGTAATGATCTCCCACGGTGAAGCGCAGGGAGGGATCGGGCGACCAGGTCACATCGTTATCCATTTCGTTGTAACCGCCGCCACTGACATCGAGCGCGTTGAAGGAGTGGAATTGAAATTGAGGGGTCGGATTAAAACGGATGTCGTTGAAGAGATTGCTCATCGTGCTGTTCGGGGTTGAGGAGCTGAAGTTGTGATCGAAATCGGCATCGGCATACGTGTCCCAGTCGAGCAGATCGTAGTTGATGCCATCGCGTTTCGTTTGAATCTTGTTCCGCGCGCCGAAACGAACGACCTCCTGTTTGTCGATCGAATCAATCGAATTGTAATCGGTCCAATTAATGGGTTGAAGCTGGGTGGAATAGAGGCGGTTGTCGAAACCGCGGATTTCATTCGGGGTGACCGTGGGCGAAGGGGCGTACTGGGCGTTAAAGAACGGTTCAACCACGTGGCGGATGCCGTTGATGCCCAGGCTGGGTTCGTTTACATCGAGCCAGGTGCGCGAAATCTTGAAATCGCCTTCCAACCCGATGTCTCCCGCCAATCGGGCGCGGGGATTATTGACCCTGTCGTTGGCGAGGCCGTTGTTGTTGACGGTATCGGTGATGTCCCGGTTGTCATCGGAGTAGTAGGTGAAACGGCCACCCACGCGCGGCGTCAGGGAGAGGAAGTTGAAGTATTGATGCGGGTAGGTGAACTCGTGGTAGCTGTCGTAGCGATAGGCGCTGTAATTGTTCATCTGGGCGGTATTGTAGCGGTAGGCCTGGCTGCCGGGATGGTAGTAATCGTAGGCTGTCGTGGCTGGGAAGGAGTTGTAGATGTAATTGCCCGGTGATCGGAAATAGTTCAGGTCCGCATAATGGCGTTCAAAATTCACGACGCTGCTTTGACTCGAATATTCGATGGGTGTGCCAAAAATCTTTTGCTGTTTCGATTCGACCATGAACTCGGGCAGTCGCTCGACGGTTTCAAAGAACGGGTTGACCTGCGGGCTGGCCAGCAGGGAGATGGTGAAATTGGGGTTGTACTGGTTAAGACTGACAAAATTGGCGGGCTGATTTTCCTGTTGGTATTCGCCGGAAAAATAATCGCGGGTGATCCAAGGATCGCTCCAAAGGTTCAAGTCGGCGATGGAGGAGAAATCGGGGCCGAACTGGAGGTGATGCTGGTAGGCGACCCGGTAACGATTGTCGTAGGGCACGCCGTCATAGACACTCCCGTCGTTGATGTTGCCGTGTGCCGGTGCATTGGGGATGCCGGAGTCGGTTTTCGAGTAGAGGTTGTCTTGCGCGTAATAGGTCTTAAGCAGGATGTCACTGTTTTGGCTGGGGAAATATTGGACGTTGAGACCGCTGGCATAACCGCGCTTTTCGCGGGCATCGAAGATCAACGAGCCGCGCAATTTGTCATCGGCGACCCAATTGTATTTGTTGTCGATGAACCCACCAAAGCGGCCGGTGTTGCCGATTTCCAATTGATAAGCCGGTCGGTTATCGGTGAGGGACTGAACAAAAATCGGGAAATAGAAAATCGGGACATCGCCGACATAGAGCACGACATTCTTGAGCACGACCTCGTTGTTCGGGCGATACTCCACCGTGCTTGCTTCCATGTGGAAGCTTGGCTTTTCGCGATTGTTGGTGGTGAACGTGGCGTTGGTTAAACGGTAATGGCTGAACTCGGGCGTGGTGACCTGTTTGCCGGAGACAAACTTCGGGTATTCTTCCCCAAAAAAGATAGCGGAGGTGATCGCCTTGGTGTCGAGATTGTAGGTGATGCTGTCGCCCCGATAAACTTTAGCTCCACTAAAGATGCGGACATTGCCGGTGGCCGTGAGAATCCGGGTCGAGCGGTCATAGATGACATGGTCGGCATAAATAACATCGCCCTTGGAGCGCATGACCACGTTGTCGTCAGCCGTGGCGATCTGCCCCATGTAGGTGTTGCGACCATCTGCTGTGATGACGACAGCAGCATCGGCAGCGCTACTGGTGGGAGGAGTGGTCGAGACAGTAGGGGCGTCCTGGGCCGGTAAAGGCAGTCCACCTATTGTGCAGATTACACAAAAGACTGTAAAAAGTGGGGTAAGACGCAATGTCCTCAAGTGACAAAGTGGTAGCAGTGCCGCCTAAGTGTGCCAATAAGAAAGTGCTGCGTACGGCAATTGAGCCGGGGAGCACTTTTGGGCTTGATGGCCGCGCTTAGGCTTTTTTGGCGGGCTTTAGAAGGGCGGCGACGCGCTGTTTGTGACGCGATGCGGTGTTCTTGTGGACGACACCCTTCTTGGCGGCACGATCAATTTGCGAGTGAAACTTGGAGAGAAGCTTGGAGGCTTCGTCCGTATTACCGGCTTTGACCAGGGAGCGGATTTTCTTTTCAGAAGTACGCACGGTGCTGAGCTGAGAGCGATTAAGAGCGCGGCGACGGAGCGCGGCGCGAGCCTGTTTGGCGGCGGAACGAGTATTAGCCATAGCCCGCGAAACTGGCTGAAAGTTAAAGGGATGTCAACGCGGGTTTATTAAGAGTTTGCTGAAAAGGCTTTTTAAAACTCGTCATCCCGAGCTTGTCGAGGGATCAGACGCGTTATGGACGATCAATAAATTGGACAATTGGAAATGCAATGTCTTTTTGTAATTGTCAGGTTTTCAGGAAAATAAAACGTGTCTGATCCCTCGACAAGCTCGGGATGACAGGCCTTTTCAACAAGCTCCTAAAGGAGCTGGAGCAGTTTTTGCGTTTTCCCGTGGGAACAACGTGATCAGGCTCTGAAATAAAGAATAAATCTGCTTCTAGGAAGATCAAAAGTGTTCATCCTAGCAGGCAAGATTCCATGACGCCCGCCCGCGATCCGCAAGATTCTCCTTTAAAATCGATTTTTCGAGTGTCGCCTTCGGATGCGTGGGTGGCTCTCGTGCTGGCAGTGGTTGCTTTTATGGCCTATTGGCCGTCGCTCAAATCGGGCTTTGTTTATGACGCCCGCCTGGAAATCATTGATGAAGGATTTATCACGTCCCTGTCCAATCTACCGGCGGTTCTCTCGCTGAAAGTATTGGGAATGAATCTCATCCTCGGGTCTCGTCCGGGAGAGATGCTCTATTTGATGCTGATCGCCGCCATCTGCGGTAAGCACGCGCTTGGCTATCATTTATGCAGTAATCTGCTCCATGCGGTAAACGTCGCTCTATTGTATGTGTTGTTATGCCGCTTGATCGCAACGGAAATAACAGGCCTGGGCAAAAGCAGCATCCTGAAAGTCCAAATGGCGATGGCGGCGGTCACGCTGATTTTTGCGCTGCATCCCATCGCGGTGGAGTCGGTTGCTGAAATAAGTTATAGCTCGAGCCTTTTGGTGACGTTTTTCACCTTGGTGGCGTTTTTAGCGGCGATAACTTTTGATCCCAAGGATAAGCGTTCAGCGATCACAATCGGAAGCGTCGCTGCGTTTTGCGCCTTTGCCTCGGTGACGTGCAAGGAATCGGGAATTGCCACGCCACTTCTCCTAGTCATCTACTGGTTCCTATTTCGACGTCGGGAAGAAAAAAGACCGTGGTTTTTGTTTTTGGGTGCCGCAACGGCAGTGACGGTTGTTTTCCTGGCGGCACGGTTTCTTTTGGCTCCATCAGGTCAGGTTCATTTGCACTATCTCGGGGGATCGTTCTTCCGGGTCTTTTTGATCCAGCCGCGTTTATGGGTTTTCATGATGGGCAAACTGCTCTGGCCAACGCACCTCTCGGCTGATTACACGATAGAGAATGTGAACAGGATATCGACGGCCCTCGCGCTGGTGATTCTGATCGTGGTGGTTTTGCTTCAAATCTGTCTGGCTTGCAAAAGTCGGGTGGGTGCTTTGGGCGTTGCCATTTATTGGCTGGGGCTCGTGACCGTTTCCAATTTCATCCCGCTCAACCGTCCGCTGGCTGACCGTTTTTATTATTTATCCCTGCTGGGAGTTGCGATGCAACTGCTGGCCTTGCTTCTCCTGCTGCTGAGATCGAACCGGGGATTTTGGTTGGCGATGGCACCCTGTGCAGGAGTCCTCCTGCCTTTGGCTTTTCTCACCCTGACCCGTGAAAAAGTTTTCGCCAATGATCTCTCTCTTTGGACCGACACGATTCAAGTAAGTCCTCGTTCCTCGGTAGCTCATAACAGTCTTGGCATGGCTTTCTTCCAAAGAGGACGGCTGGACGAGGCCATCGCCGAATATCAAAAAGCCCAGGAAATCAGTCCAAATGATGAGCACGCGCGCAATGACTTCGGCATTGCCCTGTTTCAGAAGGGAGAGGTGTACGATGCGAAGGAGCAGTTCCAAAAGGCGCTGGAAATCAACCCCAACTACGCCGAGGCCCACAACAGCCTGGGCAATTGTTTTTTTCAGAGGGGCCAAATGGAGGAAGCGATGGCCGAGTATCAAAAAGCGCTGGAAATCAAACCCAACTATGTCGAAGCCCACAACGGCCTCGGCGTTCTCCTTTATCAAAAAGGGGAAGTGGACGCCGCGATTTTCCAATTCCAGGAGGCTGTGCGGCTGAATCCCAATTCAATCAACGCGCGAAACAACCTGGCTAAAATGAAGGCCATGATTGAAGCCAGGGGAGGTGCGAAATGAACCCTCTCGTTCGTGTCTCGATTTACGCCGCCACGCCGCTGGCCAAAGTGGGCTGGAAATGAGGCGATTCGGCCTCGGGGGTGAGAAGCTGTACTTCGATCTGCTGCAAACCCGCAGCGGTTAGCCATTCGTGCAGGTCGGACTCGCTGAAGCCAAGCCAGTAATCGCCGTAAAGCTCGCGGGCCTGGTCAAAATGATGCTGGTTGAGATCGAGCACCACGAGGCGTCCGCCCTTGCGCAGAAGTTTTGCGGCAGCGGCGACGGCTTGCTGGGGATTGGCGGTGTGATGCAGCGCCTGGCTGAGAATAACGATATCGACGCTACGGGGCGGGATCGGGGGATCGGCCAGGTCGCCGAGCCGGTATTCGAGATTGGGGATGTTCTTTTTTTTCGATTCCGCCCGGCCAAAGGCGATCATCTTGGGTGAGTTATCGACGGCGATTACTTTTTCCGCACGACGGGCGAGCAGTTGAGAAAGCCAGCCTTCTCCTGCACCAAGGTCCGCCACAACAACGCGCGGGATTAATTGCGCGAGCAGGGGCCCAATCTCAGTCCAGGTACGGCCCGGGCAAAAACTTTTGCCGAGGCGGCCGGCGACGCGGTTGAAGTAATCACGTGCGGCGGTGCGTCGTTTTTCGAGCGCAAGTTTCAACCCGGCGGAATCGGCCTTGGCTCCCGGCACTTCGGTGAGGGTCAGCAATGCCGATTCGAGAATTTGGCGCGACTCCTTCGTTAATTTTTTTACGAGCGAGTAGTAAGTGCGTTTACCTTCGCGGCGTGGCTGAACCAGCCCCACGCGCCGGAGATGGGCCAGGTGGGTCGAAATTCGCGACTGGCCGAGATGCAGGATTTCCTGCAACTCCGCGACGGAAAGCTCTTCCTCCTCCAACAACGCAAGAATGCGCAGGCGGGTGGGGTCGTGCAGAGTCTGCCAGAGCGCGCGATATGACATTTTCCTCTCAAGGACTTACATCCACATATCGAGATGCGTCAATGGTTTTCGACACTGATTTTGCCGGGATGACCAATTAAAGCCGTGCCAGGACCTCGGCAACGTGCTCGGCGGGCTTCACCTTGCGGTAAATGGCCTTCAATTTTCCTGTCGAATCAATGACGAACGTGCTCCGTTCCATTCCCATATATTTTCGGCCATACATGCTTTTCTCGACCCAGACGCCATAAGCCTCGGCGATCTTATGATCGGCATCGGAGAGAAGGGTGAAGGGCAGCGTAAACTTTTCGATAAATTTTGTGTGCGCCTTGGCGTTATCCGGGCTGACGCCAATGATCACGGCTCCCTTTTTCTTGAAAACGGTTTGTTCGTCGCGAAAGGAGCAGGCTTCCACCGTGCAGCCCGGCGTGTCGTCCTTCGGATAAAAATAGAGGATCACCGTCTTGCCCTTGAAATCGGAAAGCGAGACGGTTTTACCCGACTGATCGGGAGCGGAAAAAGAGGGTGCAGCGGTGCCGACGGCAGGTTGGTTCATGAGATAGGATGAGATAGATTCTTGTATCGCGCGGGTCAAATGCCATTTTGGTTGCAGTGAGCTATCTCAAGGATCTCGATTACTCCGTGGTGCAGCAATGCATGCATTGCGGGATGTGTCTGCCCACCTGCCCCACCTACGTTGAAACTAAGATCGAGAGAAACAGCCCGCGCGGGCGTATCGCGCTTATGCGGGCGATTGCGGATGGCCAGCTCGAAGCCAAAAAAGCTTTTGCGGATGAAATGTATTTTTGCCTCGGGTGCCTCGCTTGCGAAACGGCGTGTCCAGCGGGAGTCGATTACACCCAGCTTTTCGAGATGGCGCGCGCCGAGGCGGAGCGTAGCCAGGCTTTGTCATCACCGCCACGTCGTCTCCTGCGCTGGGTTCTGCTCGATGTGGTTCTTTATAAGCAATGGCGTCTCCGTTTGATGGGACGGTTGCTTTGGTTTTATCAAGGCATCGGACTGCAAAAATTGGTGCGAGGCTCAGGATTATTGAGACTCCTGCCAAAATCGTTGCGGGTGATGGAAGCCAAGACGCCGACGATCCGACGTCATTTCTCACCCGATCTCATCGCGCCCGAGGAGCCTGCCGAGGGGGAAGCCAGTTACCGGGTCGGGTTGCTTACGGGCTGTGTGCAGGACTTGGCCTACAGCGATGTGAACCGAGACACGGCGGATGTTCTACGCGCCAATGGTTGCGTGGTGATCACGCCACCGCAGCAGGGCTGTTGTGGTTCGCTTCACGCCCACAACGGTAAATATGAGACGGCGAAAGATTACGCACGGCGGCTCCTCGATTATTTCGACCTGGATCGACTCGATGCGATAATCACGAATGCCGCCGGTTGCGGTTCGCATCTCAAGCATTTTGATCGCCTGCTCCACGACGACCCGCGCTACGCGGCAAAAGCGCGGCAATGGTCGGAAAAGGTGAAGGATATCAGCGAATGGCTCGTCGAGATCGGCATTCGGGTGCCCGAAAAATCTGCCGCGAATAGTCGCGTGACATATCACGACGCATGTCATCTTTGCCACGGGCAAAAAATCACGGCCCAGCCACGCGAACTGTTGGCAAAAATACCGGGACTTGATGTCGTGCCGCTTCCCGAGTCGATGTGGTGCTGTGGCAGCGCTGGCATTTACAATCTCATCCAGCCCGAGATGGCCGACAAACTTTTACAGCGCAAATTGGATCATATCGCAACAACGGGTGCGACCATTGTGGCTGCGGGCAATCCGGGTTGCCTGCTCCAAATCCAGAATGGCCTGGCGGCTCGCGGCACGCCAGTCGAAGTCGTGCATCCGGTTACTTTGCTCGCACGGGCTTATCGTCGGTAGGGACGGCAGTAATGATTCTCTTTCAAGCTGTCATCCCGAGCGGAGGTGAGTCGCTAAGTGTGTTTGAGCGCATTGTTAGCCCGAACCGCAGTCGAGGGATATGGCCTGAATTCACGATGGACGTGAAATACGCCAGTAGATTGGTTAACCCGCAGTGGATCTCGCTTTTTCGCCTGAAGTGACAAGCGAGATATATTTCTGGGGCTTCAAATCTTGTGAAGCCACTCGCACTTCTCGTTTAAGACAGCAAGGTCCTTCGACTTCGCCTCGAGTAAGCCTCAAGCCAGTCCAAAACTCAACGGCTCGGCTTCGCTCAGGATGACAAGGCGTTTACAGAAGGTTGCCAATCCCGCGCAAAAACGGTTACATCCCCTATGGCCAGTCTCAAGCAAACCACAGTGCGCGAACCCCAGTCGGTCAAAGGCTCCGCATTACATACCGGTTCCGATGTCACGCTTACCGTCAAACCGGCGGCGGCGAACACGGGCTACGTTTTCAAGCGCATCGACCTAGCCGACGAACCGACCGTCGCCGCGCATATCGATAATGTGAAGCAGGTCGAGCGCGCGACAACCCTCGGCGAGGGCAGCGTGAAGATTCATACCGTCGAGCATCTGCTCTCCGCGTTGCGCGGTTGCGGAATCGATAATGCCCTGATTGAGATCGACGCCAACGAACCACCGATCGGCGACGGCAGCAGCAAGCACTTTATTGAAATGCTCGACAAAGCCGGCAAGCAGGAACTCGATGCGACCGTGGCCGAATACGAACTGCACGAGCCGGTGCGTGTGACCAGTCGCGACGGCGGCTATATCATCGCATGGCCCTCGGATCGCTTTGAGATCAGTTGCACGAATGCCAATCATATCGGTAAACACACGCAATATCGCACCTGGAATCCTGAGACCGGCAACTACGCGAAGGAGATCGCGCTGGCCCGCACCTTTGTTTTTTACGAGGAAGTTCAACCCCTGATGGAGAAGGGGCTCATCAAGGGGGGTAGCCTGGAAAATGCGGTGGTGATTCGCGGCGACGCGATTCTTTCGCGCGAACCGCTTCGTTATGAGGACGAATTTGTCCGGCACAAGATCCTCGATATCATCGGCGACTTGAGCCTTTTTCCTTGTCGATTGAAGGCCCATATTTACGCCGTCAAACCGAGCCACGCACTCAACGTCGAACTGGCGCGCGAAATTTACAAGCAATACAAGCAGCGGCAGTCGCAACGCCTGCCCATGGAGTATGTTCCCACCGGCGAGGGCGGGATGGATACCCAGGACATCATGAAAATCCTGCCGCATCGCTATCCTTTTCTGCTCGTCGATCGGATTCTCTCGTTTGAAGGTGAGACCAAGGCCGTTGGCCAAAAAGCGGTGACGATGAACGAACCTTTCTTCCCCGGTCATTTCCCGGGGCATCCGGTCATGCCGGGCGTGCTTCAGGTCGAGGCGATGGCCCAGGTCGCGAGTCTTCTCATGTGCCGCACTTTCAGCGGTGGCGGGAAGCTCGGTTATTTTATGAGCGCGGACAAAGTGAAATTCCGCAAGCCGGTCTTGCCGGGCGACACGCTGATTATCGAGGTTGAATTGACCAAGGCGCGCGGGAAAATCGCCAAGGCCTCGTGCCTTTGCCGGGTGAAAAACGATATCGTTTCGGAAGGCGAATTGATGTTCGGCCTCGTCGATCCTTAGAATTTATAGCAATAGTCATGACGGAATCGCTTATTCATCCCACCGCCATCGTTGACCCGAAAGCCACGTTCGGCGTTGCCGTGCAGGTTGGGCCTTATGCCGTGATCGGTGCCGGGGTGGAATTAGGAGATGGTTGCCGTGTCGGGCATCACGCCACGATTGAAGGCCCGAGCAAAATCGGGCCGCGCAACGAATTCTTTCCCTATGCGGCCATCGGTTTTAAGACGCAGGACTTGAAGTACCAGGGCGAACCGACCCACCTCGAAATCGGCGAGGGCAATACTTTCCGCGAATTTTCCACCGTCCATCGCGGCACGGGCGTGGGTGAAAAAACGATCATCGGCAACGGGAATCTTTTCCTCGCCTATTCGCACATCGCGCACAACTGCGTCGTGGGGAACAACACCATCTTTTCCAACAACGCCACCTTGGCGGGTCATGTCGTGGTGGGTGATTATGCGATCATTAGCGGCCTGAGCGCCGTGCATCAGTTCTGTCGCGTCGGGGCGCATTCGATCATCGGCGGCTGTGCCAAGATCGTGCAGGACGTGCCGCCCTACCTGATTGTCGATGGCAACCCGGCGAATTTACGCGGCGTGAATCACGTCGGGCTGGAACGACGCGGGTTTTCGCAAGATGACATCAAAGCGTTGCGTCGTGCCTACCGCATCCTCGCCGACAAGACGCTCAACTTTTCCCAGGCAGTCGAGAAAATCGAGACTTCCGGGGATGCTTCCCACCAGCACGTCAAAGTCCTGACCGAGTTCTTCCGCACCACCCAGCGCGGCGTCATTCGTCCCGAGCCGTTGGCGGGAGCGGTGTAGCACAGCATTGAGCTGCCTCCTGCGCGCTGCGCGCGCCCGGACAACGAAGTAGTCCGGGCCACCCAATCAAACTCATTCCGTTAATTCCGTAATTCCGTCAAAAATCAGTGACTACTAGCGTCGCGTGACGATGACCCCAACGAGGAATCCGATGCCCGCAGCAATCGCCACCGACTGCCAGGGGTTATTCTGGATGAAGTCCTCGGTGTTGTAGCGGGCGGTGGCGGTGGCATCGCGCAGGTAGTTGGCCTGCTCGGTGATCTGCTCGCTGACCTTGCGGACGGTCGCCTTGGCCTGGGTCTTCAAATCCTCGGCAGGCTGGGAAATATCGGTGCTGATGCTCATAAGTTTATCCTGGTTGGAATAATGATTATTTCAGTTTCGACAGCGCTTCTTTTACCGCATTGAAATTGGGTAAATCCTTTGGCGTGGCAGTCTGTTCCTCATAAACAATGGTGCCTTCCTTGTCGATCACCACAGCGGCGCGCGCGGAGGTATCGCCGATTCCGGCCAAAGCCGGAAAAAGAACCCCGTAAGCCTTGGTCACGGTCTTGTTCAGATCGCTCAGGAGCTTGATGGTGATCTTTTCCTTCTGCGCCCAGGCTTCCTGCGCGAACGGGCTGTCCACGCTGATGCCATAAACAACGGCATTGAGGCTTTCGTAGGCGGAGATGCCCCCGGAAACGTCGCATAGTTCCTGGGTGCAAACGCCGGTGAAGGCGAGTGGGAAGAAGAGCAAAACCGTGTTCTTTTTGCCGAAGTTGTCGCTGAGTTTGACATCTTCCAGTCCCTGCGCGGTTTTGGTCTTGAGGGTGAAATCAGGGGCTTTGGTTCCAATTTTAAGTGACATATATTTTCCTTGGTTTGGAGTTGAGATGACGGGTTTAAGCGGTTTTGACGGGAGCGGCAGCGGGGGTTTCAAGACCAGCGGCGGCGCGTTCCTTCATCGCGGCCTTGCGGCTGAGCTTGGAGCGACCCTTGTCGTCCTGGCCGACGCATTTCACCCACACTTCGTCGCCAACTTTCGCGGCGTCGTCCATGCGGTTGATGCGGGTGTCGGACCATTCGGAAATATGAACCAGGCCGTCCTTGCCGGGGAGCACCTCGACGAATGCGCCGAAGTCCTTGATTGTCACCACACGGCCCCGATAAATCTTGCCGACTTCGATGTCGCCCACCATGCCGAGGATGATTTCCTTGGCCCGTTGCATGGCGTCGCCATTGGAAGAGTAGATTTTCACGCGACCATCGTCCTCGATGTTAATTTCGGCGCCGGTCTCGGCCACGATGCTCTTGATGTTCTTGCCGCCGGGGCCGATCACGAGACCGATCTTTTCGGGATTGATCTGGATCGTCTCGATGCGCGGGGCGAACTGCGAAAGTTCACCGCGAGGCGCGTCGATGACGGTCTGCATGAATTCGAGAATCGCGGTGCGCGATTTCTTCGCCTGGTCGATGGCTTCGTTCATGAGGTGAAGAGGGATGCCAGCCAGCTTGAGATCGAGCTGGAAGCCGGTGACGCCCGTCTTTGTTCCGCACAACTTGAAATCCATGTCGCCGTAGTGATCCTCGGAACCGAGAATATCGTCGAGGAGGAGATAACGCTTCAGGTTGTCATTATCGTCGTAGTCGGTGACGAGACCGACGGAGATGCCGGCGACCGGGGTGTGGATCGGCACGCCTGCGTCCATGAGGGAGAGGCAGCCGCCGCAGACCGAGGCCATCGAGGTGGAACCGTTCGATTCCATGACTTCGGAGGAGACGCGAATGGCGTAGGGGAAGTCGTTCTCATCGGGAATAACGGCGAGCAGCGAACGCTCCGCGAGCGCGCCGTGGCCGATTTCGCGACGATTCAAGCCGCCCACGCGACCGGTTTCGCCCACCGAAAATGGAGGGAAGTTGTAATGGAGGATGAAACGCTTGGTGATTTCACCGCCGGTATAACCATCGAGATCCTGGGCTTCGTCGCTGGGGGCGAGGGTGGCCAGGCAGAGCGCCTGGGTTTCGCCACGGGCGAAGAGGGAGGAACCGTGCGAGCGGGGGAGGAGGCCGACTTCGCCGGAAAGGGGACGAATCTCCTTGGCGGCACGTCCGTCGCTGCGCTTCTGCTTGTCGAGAATCGCGGCGCGGAAGGCCTTGATCTGAACCTGGTCGAAGGCGGAACTGATGTCGAAGGAGGTCGCTTCGGGATACTTGGCTTTGATGGCCACGGCGACTTCGTCCTTGAGTGCGCCGACTGCGCCGTAACGCTCAACCTTGCTGGGGCGGTAGATGGCGTCTTCGATGCGGGTGGAGACCATTCCGTAGGCGAGATCAACCAACTCGGGCTTGACCACATAGAGAGGCAGCGTGCGTTTTTTCTTGGCGGTCTTGGCGGCGAGATCCTTCTGGAGACCGATGACGATCTGCACTTCCTTCTGCGCATAGACGAGTGCGGCCTTGAATTCCTCCTCGGGCAGTTCCTGCGCGGAGCCTTCGATCATGATGATCTCGGTTTCCGAGCCGACATAGACGAGGTCGAGGTCGCTGAGCGCCATCTGGGCATGGGTGGGTTGCGTGACGAATTTGCCATCGATGCGTCCGACGCGGACAGCGCCTATCGGGCCGCCGAAGGGAATATCGGAAACCAATAGCGCGGCGGAAGCGCCGTTGATGCTGAGGATATCAGGATCATTTTCGCCATCGGCGGAAAGGAGCGTGGTGATGATCTGCGTGTCGTAGAGGTAACCCTTGGGGAAAAGAGGACGCAGCGGGCGATCCGTCATGCGGCAGGTGAGAATTTCCTTTTCCGAGGGACGGCCTTCGCGCTTGAAGTAACCGCCGGGGATCTTGCCGACGGCCGCCGCGCGTTCGCGGTATTCGACGGTCAGGGGGAAGAAATCCTGGCCTTCCTTGATTTTGGTCGCGGAGACGGCGGTGACGATGACGAGGGTATCGCCATAGCGGACGGTAACGGCGCCATCGGCCAGCTTGGCGAGCTTGCCGGTTTCAATGATAATAGGGTGGGCGCCAAACGGAGCCGACACCGTGGTAGGGGTGGACATGTTATTCTTTCGAGTTGATGCGCATGCAGGCATCCAACCGGAAAAGAAAACGCAGAGGACAATGAACCCAACCGCCGAACGGCCAACTGAACGGGGCGATGAGGTTAATTGTACTCTGAAGTTTTCCGGATAACCTTGTCCGCCAGGCGGAAAGGCCTTTCGCGGTGCGGAGACTACTTACGCAGATTTAGTTTTTGGATGACCTTATCGTAGCGGGCGCTATCGGAATGTTTCAGGTAATCCTGAAGTTTTTTACGCTGGGCAACCATCATGAGGAGACCCCGGCGCGAGCTATGGTCCTTAGTGAACCGTTGCAAGTGCTTGGTGAGGTCATTGATACGATGGGTAAGGAGCGCGATCTGGACATCGGCCGAGCCGGTGTCCTTCTCATGCAATTTGAACTCCTTGGTATATTCCGTTTTCAGCGCTGCTTCCATAAGGTGAGGGTCGATTAAAGCAGAGTCGCCACAGGGAGCAAGTAAATTTATAGGAATTATCAGGGAGGAGAATTTTTGATGGAATTAACAGTTCATATTCTTTGTAAGGAAAGACACTGTACGGTCACTATTTAATCAAGTGCAGACTCTTTCCATGACCACCCAAGAACAAGAAGCGATCTTCCGACGATGGTTCAATGAGCATCTTGGGTTGATGTTAAAAGTGGTGCGAGGGTGTACGGCGACACCGCAAGATCAGGACGACTTGCTTCAGGAGATACTTCTCCAAATTTGGTCGTCGATTCCGGCCTTCCGACAAGAAGCAAAAGAAACAACTTGGATTTATCGGGTGGCTTTCAACACGATGCTTGCGTGGCGGCGTGGTGAACGGCGACGACGGGAGGGACATGAGACGTTCTTGAAGTTTGACGAATCGCCCCAGATGCAGCCGAGCCATGTGGATTCATTGCAAGAGCAGGAAATTGTCGAACGGCTATATGCCGCGATCCGTCAATTGCCAAAGGTGGACATTTCTTTGGCGCTGATGCACCTCGATGGACTGAGTTATCAGGAGATGGCCGAGGTGCTCGGTATTTCGGAAAATTATATTGGCGTGAAACTAAGCCGGATTCGCAAGCAACTGGCAGATCAATTGAAAGGAGCTACCGATGGACTTTGAAGACTTGCAAAAAGCGTGGCAGTCACAGAAGACTTCGGCCCAAGTCACCATCAACGCAGAGATGCTGCTGAAAGAGGTGCGGCGGAATCAACGACAGTTCTGGGTGACGATTTTTTGGCGCGATGTACGGGAAGTGGGACTGGCTTTTTTACTGGCCTTGTATTTTGCATATCATGGATGGAAGCATCATGCTTGGACTGACTATCTGAGTGTTTTTGCATGCATGGGAGTTGGGACATTCATGTTGGTGGATCGCGTACTTCAGCTAAAAAAACGCCCGGTCTCCAATGATTCGCTCAAGGGTTGTATTGAGGCTTCATTGGTTCAGATCAATCACCAAATCTGGCTGCTGAAAAATGTCTTCTGGTGGTATTTACTGCCGTTCATAGTGGCCACAGCCATTTCAATGTCATATAGAACTTGGCATGGAGGACATTTCAGCTATCGGGCGGTAATGGACTTGCTGATTTCCGTCCTGTTTGTCGCTTTGGTTTTCTGGGGGATTTACCAGTTAAACCAGTTTGCTGTGCGAAAAAATCTCGAAGTGCGTCGAAAGGAACTGGAAGTTCTTTCGGCAAGCCTTGGTGACGTCCAGAGTCCGCCATCACGCTAATACGGTCGTGGTGTAGAGGAGCTTCCCGAGGTTATCGATCATGCGAATTTGCATTTGCTTCGATTGCACGGACGCCATGGCAAATCCCGAGCAGGCGCGACTGAACGGGGTTTGTGACGGAGTCTTGACCGCACGATATTCAGATCCCGCACCCGATACAAAAAGATTGAGGTCACCGACTTTCAAGTGTTCGAGATCGTGGTCGTGGCCACAGAAATAGGCCTGCACCTTGTGTTTCTGGAGGATGGGAAGGATCAGCTTGATCATGTCTTCCTGGTTGCCGTGGGTCAGTCCCGATGAATAGATGGGATGATGGCCGATGACGAATTTCCACTGGGCTTGCGAGGCAGCCAGTGATTTTTCCAGCCATTGAAGCTGGAGATCGACATCCTGCGTGAGAACCGCGCTCATGTCGGCCTCGTGTCGATGCTCCTGGATCATGGGAGAAGTATCGATATAGAAACATTCCATGCGGGTCGAGGCATCGACCGGATGAACTTGCGAGTAGTACCGAGCGGGCATGATCCAACGCGGGTGGGTCTTGCCATACTCAAGCTGGACGTCGCTGTTGCCGCGATAATCGTGATTGCCAAGGATGACGTACCAGGGGACTTGAAGTGAGGCCGCGTCATATACTTTCTCAAAAGATTGCTGCCACTGCTTGTCATCGAGCGAGGTGACGCCGTTCTCGTAGAAGTTATCGCCGACGGAGATGACGAAGGCCGCCTTGGCATTTTTACAGGCGAGGGCCATTTGCTGGGCAACCTGGACTTGATCGGGGCGTCCGTGTCGCCCCCAGTCGCCGATGATGGCGAAGTTAAGCGCGTCGGCAGGAAGTTCGCCCGCATGAAGCTGGCCGGACATAAGCCGAGCAACCACGGCCGTTTGAGAGGCCACAAAAAGAGTACGGACAAAATCGCGACGCGTCAGGGGCATGGTAAGTACCGATTTATCTCATGCTAGGGCATGTCCTCAAAATAGGCAATGTTAGGGGCGGGGAGCGGCTTAGTTTGCCAGAAACTGTGAAACTGTCATTCCGAGCGAAGTCGAGGAATCGGTATTTGCTCCCCAAATTTATTTTTTCAAACCGATTCCTCGATTTCGCCTCGGGTAGCTCTCTTGCCTGGTCAGCACTTTTCGGCTCGGCTTCGCTCGGAATGACGCCATGGCAGCAATAATCAAATTAGGACCCCACCGGAAATCTGGTAGTGATCAGTTTGAAATCGGACGGTCGCTTCCCTCTGAGGGTTTAGGGAGCTTCCCTTCCTCGGTCAGCACTCGCCTATAAAGCAAAGTGACATTATCAAGCTGAAGTTGCAGGTGGTTATTGTTGGCTTTTGCCTCAGCTAGTTCTTTTGTCAGGCGTTCTATTTCGGTCACGGGTTTTGGCTGGCTTCCACAATGTAGTCGGATCAGCAATTGGCGAACCTAGCCCATGGTTGAATGGCTCCAATGGGGTATTCACCCCATCAAGTACGATGAGCAATGAAGTTCTTCCAAGCTCCTGACACTTCCAGGGTGATTAGGTATATAATTCCCCAAATTAAGACACCGCCAGCAGTGTTAGCCTTGCCAATCTCGGGTTGAGGTTCGCATACTTTGCGATGCCAACTTCAAGTTCCGAGGCGCTCGAGGCTGCGCGCATGAACCCGGAGCGCAGCCTGCGCACGGGACAAGGTTCGGCATTGCGGGGGATTCTGATCAATAGCGCGCTGGGTGGCGCGAAACTCGCGGCGGGGCTGCTGGGTCATTCCTACGCGCTGGTTGCAGATGCCTGCGAATCGTTTTCCGATGTCATGGGTTCCTGCGTCACCCTCTACGGCTTGAGGATCGCCGCCGAGCCTGCGGACAAAGTGCATCCTGCCGGGCATGGCCGGGCGGAGACACTGGCCTCGGCGATCACGGCGCTGGTGCTCGTGCTTGTGGGCGGTTTGATTTTCTGGCACGCCATGATCTCGCTGGGCGTGTCACGCCGTTCGCCCAATCCACTGACCTTGCTCGTCCTCGTCCCGGTGATCCTGGTGAAGGAATGGATGTTTCACTGGATGCGCACACGGGGAAAACAAATCGGGAGCCTGGCCGTGATTGCCGATGCGTGGCATCAACGCAGCGATGTGGTGACTTCCGTTGCCGCGCTTGCGGGCATCATCATCGCGTGGGTGGGCGGGCCGTCGTGGAGCCATGCCGATAGCTGGGCGGCGATGCTTGCGAGTTTGTGGCTGGTCGGCACCGGACTTTGGCTGCTGAGTTCTCCGCTCCACGAACTGATGGAAGGCTCGGTCGATCCCGAGCTGATGGCATATATATGTGAGATCAGCCGTGGTTGCCCGGGGATCAAAGGCATCGACAAAGTCTGGGTGCGCAAACTGGGTATGCGGCTCATGGTCGATTTACATGCGGAGGTCGATCCGGATATTTCCGTGCAGGAGGGGCATCGACTGGCGCATGAAATAAAAGATAAAATTCAGCATGACCTGCCGCAGGTGCTCGATGTGATGGTGCATGTGGAGCCGTACGACCCAACGAGAGATTTGCGTCCTCATCGGCCCCGGATTGGCGGGACGACATGAGCGCATTTCCTCCTGATTACATTCGCGCACATCTTGTCGCGCTGGGTTGCGATCCGACGCGGGTGGAGGAGACATTCATCCATTCTGGCGGAGCGGGCGGGCAGAACGTGAACAAGGTGGCGACCTGTGTGCAATTGCGTTACGCCCCGCGAAATATCCTCATAAAAATGCAGGAACATCGCACGCAGTCGTCGAATCGGCTCGCGGCATGGAAATTATTGGCGACGCAATTACAACGCGCTTGTGATGATGAGGCGC
This sequence comes from Verrucomicrobiota bacterium, assembly GCA_013286145.1. Classification (GTDB taxonomy): domain Bacteria; phylum Verrucomicrobiota; class Verrucomicrobiia; order Methylacidiphilales; family UBA1321; genus JABDGH01. Next base: position 37,059 of record JABDGH010000007.1, on the reverse strand, counting down.
AGCAACGTCGTGCGGCGCGGGAATTAAAACGGAGACGAAACGCGCCCCGCCCGGGCTGGCTCAAGGCGCGCCTGCGAGACCTGAAGCGTGTGCGCGCAAAAAAGAAAAGTACGCGACGCGATGTAGCTGCCGAAGATTGAGCGGAAAAAATTCATCCTGACAACCAAGGGCACATGGCTAAACGATCTAAAAAAAAGAAGGCGTTGGATAACAACATTCCGTCGCCTGCGCCCAGCTTTCAAATACCGTTTTTGAATGTCTGGGTGTCCCTCCTGCTGGCCGTGGTGACTTTTTTAATCTACTGGCCCTCGCTCAAATCCGATCTGGTTTACGACGCACATATCGAAATTATCAGGGAAGGCTTTGTCACTTCTCTTTCCAATCTTCCCGCTGTTCTTACGTTGAAAGTATTGGGCATGAAGCTGATGCTTGGTGCTCGTCCGGGGCAGTTGCTCTACCTGATGCTTATCGCCGCTGTTAGTGGCAAACACGCGCTCGGCTATCACTTGTGCAGCAACTTGCTCCATGCGGCGAATGTCGCGCTGATGTATGTGGTTCTCAATCGTCTGATCGCCACGGAAATGGCGGGTTTGTACAAAAGTCACACTTTAAAAATTCAATTGGCGCTGGCGGCGGTCACGCTACTTTTTGCCCTGCATCCCATCGCGGTGGAATCCGTATCCGAGGTGAGTTACAGCTCGAGCCTTCTGGTGACGCTCTTTACTTTGCTGGCGTTGCTCGCGGCGATGGCTTTTCGTCCGGAGAATTTTAGAATGACGATGATAATGGGGGGCGTCGGCACGGTTTGCGTCTTCGCCTCGGTAACGTGCAAGGAATCAGGAATTGCCACGCCGTTTCTCCTCGGGGTTTACTGGTTCTTGTTTCGCCGTCAGGAGGCAAAGTTGCCCTGGTTTTTATTTTTGGGTGTCGCCATGATGGTGACCGCAGCCTTTCTGGCCGCTCGATTCAGCATGGCTCCCTCCGGCGGCGACCCTTTGGGTTATCTTGGCGGATCGTTCTCGAATGTCTTTTTGATCCAACCTTGTTTATGGGTTTTCATGATGGGCCAATTACTTTGGCCTGTGCATCTCTCGGCTGATTATGCGCAAGAGGACATGAAGGGGCTTTCGACGCTCTTCTCGCTGATAATTTTGACCGTGGTGTTTTCGCTGCAGGGTTGGCTGTCTTGGAAAAGCCGACTGGGAGCGCTTGGAGTCGCCGTTTATTGGCTGGGGTTGGCGACCGTTTCCAATCTCGTTCCACTTTACTGTCCCGTCGCGGATCGTTTTTATTATTTGCCCATGGTGGGGGTTGCGATGCAACTGCTGGCCTTATTCCTCATGACATTGAATTCCCGCTGGGGATATTGGATGGGGGTGGCGCCTTTGCTGGGTGTAATTCTGCCTCTCATCTTTCTCACCCTGACTCGTGAAGCAGTTTTCGCCAACGAATTTTCGCTTTGGACCGACACGGTTCAGGTCAGTCCTTTCTCCCCGATAGCTCACTACAATCTTGGTAACACTTTGGATAAACAAGGGAAGTTGGACGAGGCGATTGCCGAGTACCGCAAGGCCCTGAAAATTAATCCCGATTATGCCGAGGCCCATAATAACCTCGGTTATGTTCTTATGACAAAAGGAGAGGTGGAGAAGGGGATGAAGGAGTTTCAGGAAGTCGAGCGACTGAGGCCTGACCTAGCCAGGCAACTCCCAAAATAATCCTGCCCGGATTCTTTGCGGGCGAGGCGAGGGTGTCATCCCGGTAAAATCTACTTCTAGGAAGCTCAAAAGTGTTCATCCTAGGGATCAAGACCGCATGGCAAAACGATCCGGAAAAAAGAGGTTGCTCGATAACAAGACTCTGCCCTCTGCGTCCAGCTTCAAGGCTCCGCCGTTGAGTGTCTGGATGGCCCTGCTGCTGGCAGTGGTCGCTTCTTTAGTTTACTGGCCTTCGCTCAAATCCGATTTTGTTTACGACGCGCGCAGGGAAATTCTCCATGAAGGATTCATCACTTCCCTTTCCAACCTGCCCGCCGTTCTTTCGCTAAAAGTGCTGGGCATGAATCTGATGCTCGGAACTCGTCCGGGACAGATGCTTTACCTGATGCTTAACGCGGCGATTTGGGGCAAAGAACCATTCGGATATCACTTGAGCAGCAATCTTCTCCATGCGTCGAATGTCGTGCTGTTGTTCGCATTGTTACGCCGCTTGATCGCAACCGAAATAACAGGACTGACCAGAAATGGCATTTTGAAGGTTCAACTCGTGATGGCGGTTGTCGTTTTAATTTTCGCCCTGCATCCCGTCGCGGTGGAATCGGTCGCCGAGGTAAGTTACAGCTCGAGCCTCCTGGTGACATTCTTCACGCTGCTGGCGCTACTGGCGGCGACCTACTTTCGTCCGGAGAATTTTCGATCCGCGATGATGATCGGAGGTGTCGGCACGCTTTGCGCTTTTGCCTCGGTGACTTGCAAGGAATCGGGCGTTATGACGGTGACGCTACTCCTTGCTTACTGGTTTTTATTTCGCCGTCGGGAAGCGAAATTGCCGTGGTTTTTATTTTTAGGTGCCACAGGGATAGTGACGGCAGTCTTTTTGGCGGCTCGATTTCTTTTGGCTCCGCCTGCTCCGCCCGATCAGGCCCCATTGAGTTATCTTGGCGGATCGTTTCCCCAGGTCTTTTTGACCCAGCCTCGTTTATGGGTTTTCATGATGGGTAAATTATTTTGGCCGACGCAACTCTCAGCTGATTATACGCCACTTGATTCGATTGGATTCTCACTGCCTCTTTCACTGGCGATTCTTGTCGCGGTGATTTTGCTGCAAGTGTGGCTGGCTTGCAAAAGTCGGATAGGCGCTCTGGGCGTGGTTATCTATTGGTTGGGACTTGCGCCCGTTTCCAATTTCGTCCCGCTCTATTGTCCCGTGGCTGATCGCTTTTATTATTTGCCGCTGGCGGGGGTGGTGATGCAACTCCTGGCGTTGCTTCTCATGACATTACAATCGAGCCGGGGATTTTGGATGGCGATGATACTCTTCCTTTGCGCGCTCCCGCCCTTAACTCTTCTTACCCTGGCTCGCGAAGATGTCTTTTTCAGCGATTTTTCTCTATGGACAGAGACGCTGCAAGTCAGTCCTCTCTCCTCAATAGGCCACTACAATCTTGGCGCTTACTTTGCCGAAAAAGCGCAGATCGACGAAGCGATGGATCAGTTTCAAAAAGCCCTGAAAATCAATCCCGACATGGCTGACGCTCGCAACAACCTTGGTCTTGCCCTTTTTCAAAAAGGGCGGGTGGACGAAGCGATTTCTCAATATCAACAAGCCTTGAAGATAGCTCCGAAAATGGCCACTCCTCACTATAATCTCGGGATTGCTCTTTTTCAGAAAGGGCAGGTGGACGAGGCGATGTCCCAGTACATAAAGACACTGGAAATTAATCCCGGCCATATCGAGGCGCATGTCAATCTTGGCAATATTTATTTCAATAAAGGACAATTGGACGATGCATCAGCCCAATACCAAAAAGCCCTGGAAATTAATCCCAACCTGACTTTGGCTCACTACGATCTCGGCCTCGTTTTTTTTGGCAAAGGAGAGATGGAAAAGGCGCTGGTTGAGTTCCAGGCAGTCTTACAACTGGATCCCGACAATCAGGATGCGAAAAATAATCTGCCCAACGTGCAGGCTATAATAGCTCATGGAGCCCATAAATGAATGGCTTTTCAAGACCGGACGAAATCTGCTTCTAGGAAACTCAAAAGTGTTCATTCTGGCAACCAAGAGGCATGGCTAAACGATCCAGAAAAACGAAGGAGATCGAGCATAGCGTCTCATCGCGTGCGCTCAATTTTCAAGTGCTGCTTTTGAGGGCTTGGATACCGCTTCTGCTGGCTGCGGTGACATTTTTGGTTTACTGGCCATCGCTTGGATCGGGGTTTGTTTATGACGCAAACATAGAAATAATCGATGAAGGCTTTATCACGTCTCTCTCCAACCTGCCTGACGTTCTCTCGTTAAAAGTATTGGGCATGAATCTCACTCTCGGGGCTCGTCCTGGGCAGATGCTTTATCTCATGCTCAACGCCGCGATCTGGGGCAAGGAGCCATTCGGGTATCACTTGAGCAGCAATCTGCTCCACGCGGCAAACGTCGCGCTTTTGTTTGTGTTGTTACGCCGTTTAATTGCAACGGAGCTAACGGGCCTGGGCAAAAGCGATGTTTTGAAAGTCCAACTCGCGATGGCGGCGGTTACTCTGATTTTCGCCCTGCACCCGATCGCGGTGGAGTCTGTCGCCGAGATTAGTTTCAGTTCGAGTCTGCTGGTGACCTTCTTCACGCTGCTGGCGTTGCTCGCGGCGACCGCCTTTCGCCCGGAGCATTTTCAATCCGCGATACGGATGGGAAGCTTAGGTGTTTTTTGTGCGTTCGCCGCGGTGACCTCGAAAGAATCAGGCGTTACGACGGCGCTGCTGCTTACTGCCTACTGGTTTTTATTTCGACGCAAAGAAACGAAGTTGCCGTGGCTTCTGTTTTTGGGTTCCGCACTGGCAGTGACGGTAGCCTTTTTGGCGGCGCGATTCGTTATGGCTCCTCCCGGCCAGGAACCCTTGAGCTACCTGGGCGGATCGTTTTCGCAGGTCTTCCTGATCCAGCCCCGGTTGTGGGTTTTTATGATGGGCAAATTATTTTGGCCGACACAATTCTCGGTCGATTACACGCTGGAAAATGCGAGCGGAATTTCGACCTCCGTTGCGTTGACGATTCTTGCCGTGGTGATTTTGCTGCAAGGGTGGCTGGCGTGGAAGAGTCGAATCGGTGCGCTGGGAGTTGCGACCTTCTGGCTGGGATTGACGACGGTTTCCAATTTCATCCCGCTCTACCATCCGCTGGCCGACCGCTTTTATTATATGCCTCTGGCGGGAGTGACGATGCAATTACTGGCCCTGCTCCTCATGACCTTAAAATCGCAACGAGTATTTTTAGTCGCGGTCATACCCTGCTTCGTTGCGCTCCTGCCTTTGACTTTTCTCACCGTGACCCGCGAAGCTGTTTTCGCCAACGACTTCGTTCTGTGGACTGACACGCTGCAAGTCAGTCCTCTTTCCGAGACAGCCCATCATGGTTTTGGTTTGGCTCTTATGCAAAAGGGCCAGGTGGATGAAGCAATAACCCATTACCAAAAAGCATTGGAAATTCGCCCGGATATTGCCGAAGTCCACAGTAACCTTGGCTTGGCTTTTATGCAGAAAAGGCAGGTGGATGAGGCGGTGATTCAGTTTCAAAAGGCTCTGGATATCAATCCTCACATTGCCCGATTTTACAATAATCTCGGCATTGCCCTTGCACAAAAAGGACAAGTGGACGAGGCGATAACCCAGTTTCAAAAAGCCCTGGAAATCGATCCTAATTTGGCTGAGACTCACAGCAACCTCGGCACTCTTTTTGCGCAAAAAGGGCAAATGGACGAGGCGATGTCCGAGTTTCAAAAAGCCCTGGCAATCGACTCAAATAATGCCGACGCCCGTAACAATCTCGGCAATATATTTTTTCAAAAAGGGGAAGTGGACGAGGCGATTTCTCAATTTCAGGAAGTCTTAAGATCCAATCCTAACGATCTCAACGCGCAAAAAAATCTACTCAGGGCACAGCAAAAAGTTGCCCCCAAATGATCCCTTTGCAGGCAGGGTGCAATACATAATCTACTTTTAGGAAGCTCAAAAGTGTTCATCCTAGAGATCGAGACCGCATGGCAAAACGATCCAGAAAAAAGAAAGCGTTGGATCCCAACGTCTCGTCGCTTGCGCCGAGCACGAAAATACCGCCTTGGAGCGCCTGGGTGGCCCTTTTGCTGGCGGCGGTGGCCTTTGCGGTTTATTGGCCCTCACTCAAATCCGATTTTGTTTACGACGCGCGTATCGAAATTATTGAGGAAGGTTTTATCACCTCCTTTTCCAACATCTCAGCCGTTCTCTCGTTAAAAGTATTGAGCATGAATCTCACGCTCGGTGCCCGGCCGGGACAAATGCTTTATCTGATGCTCATCGCTGTCGTCAGTGGCAAAGAACCGTTCGGGTATCATTTATGCAGCAATCTGCTCCATGCGGCGAATGTGGCGCTGTTGTACATAGTGTTGTGCCGATTGATTGCAACGGAGCTAACGGGCCTGAACAAAAACGGCGTTCTAAAGGTTCAACTCGCGGCGGCGGTGGTCACTTTGGTTTTTGCCCTGCATCCTATCGCCGTGGAGTCGGTCGCTGAAATAAGTTACAGCTCAAGCCTGCTGGTGACGGTCTTTACTTTATTAGCCTTGCTTGCGGCGATGGCCTTTCGTCCGGAGAATTTCCGATCTGTGATGATCGTCGGAAGTGTCGGCTCCCTTTGCGCCTTCGCTGCCGTGGCTTCAAAGGAATCGGGCGTCACGACAGTGGCACTGCTCATCGTCTATTGGTTTTTATTTCGTCGCCGGGAAGCAAAAGGGCCATGGTTTTTGTTTATAGGTGCAGCGATGGCAGTGACGGTGGCTTTTCTGGCGGCACGATTTCTTTTGGCTCCGCAGGGGCAGGTTTCCCTGGGCTATCTTGGCGGATCATTCTTCCAGGTTTTTTGGGTTCAACCTCGTATATGGGTTTTCATGATGGCCAAATTGCTTTGGCCGGTACAATTCTCGGCTGATTATACGTGGGCGGATATCGAATGGCCTTCGACGCCACTGGCACTGGCGATTCTTGCCGTGGTGGTTTCGCTGCAAGGCTGGCTGGCTTACAGAAGTCGAATGGGCGCTCTTGGGGTTGCGATTTATTGGCTGGGGTTGGCGACTGTTTCCAACTTTATCCCTCTCAATCGTCCCTTGGCTGACCGCTTTTACTATCTGCCACTGGCCGGAGTGGCGATGCAACTGCTGGCCTTGCTTCTGATGGCATCGAAATCGAACCGGGGATTCTGGATGGCCGTGGTGCCTTTATTCGGCGCGATGTTGCCCCTGACTTTTCTTACGCTGACTCGCGAAGATGTTTTCGCCGGCGACCCTTCTCTTTGGGCTGACACGCTGCAAGTCAGTCCTCAATCCTCGATAGCTCACAACGGCGTTGGCAATGTCCTTGCCCAAAGAGGTGAAGTGGACGAGGCGATTGTCCACTACCAAAGGGCTGTGAAAATCGACCCCAACTTTGCCCGGGCACGAAGCAACCTCGGCATTGCCCTTGTCCAAAAAGGGGAAATAGACGAGTCGATCATCCAGTTCCAAAAGGCCCTGGAAAGCGATCCCAACCTGGCCGAAGTCCACAACAACCTTGGCGCTATTTTTTGTAAAAAAGGAGAAATGGACGAAGCCATCGTTCAGTTTCAAAAGGCACTGGCCATCAACCCGAATGCGGCCGACGCTCACAGCAACCTGGGCAATATCCTTGCGCAAAAAGGAGAGAGGGACGACGCGATTGCCCAATACCAAATGGCCTTGGCCATCAACCCCAACATGGCTGAAGCCCATAACAATCTTGGCCTGACTCTTTCCCAAAAAGGGCAGATGGACGAAGCGATAAGCCATTACCAAAAGGCCCTGGAAATCAATCCCAACAGCGCCGAACCCCGCCACAACCTGGGCATTGCTCTTTTTAAAAAAGGGCAGGTGGATGAGGCGATTGCCCAGTACCAAAAGACCTTGGAAATCGATCCTAATTGTATCGAGGCTTACAATAGTTTGGGCATTGCCCTGATACAAAAAGGGCAGGTGAACGAGGCAGTGGCCAAATTTCAGGAAGCCATTCGACGGAAGCCCGATTATATCGATGCGCAAAAAAATCTAGCGAGAGCGGAAGCCATGCTCGGGCAAAAGAAAAATCAGAAATAAACGGTGGGTAGCCATCGCTGTCCCAGCGACGGTCGGAAAAGAATACAACTTCACAATTCACCGTCGCAGGGACAGCGACGGCTACCTTGAAAACCCTGCTTTGCTTGCGACTTGGGAAGTATTCCTAAGCCTGCATTGCCAGGCCATACCGTTTCGTAACGACCACCCAATCCACAACATTCCATAGAGCGGAGATGTAATCGGAGCGGACATTATGATACTTGAGGTAATAGGCATGTTCCCACACATCGATGCCGAAGAGCGGGTATTTCCCAACGGAAAGCGGGCTGTCCTGATTGGGGGTGGTCATGACGGAGAGCTTCTTGGCGTGATCGAGGACGAGCCAGACCCATCCGCTACCGAAAAGACCGTTGGCGGCCGTGACACATTCATCCCTGAATTTTTCAAAACTGACGAAGGTGTTACAAATGGGCATGGTCAGATCGCCTGGCGGAAAGCCGCCGCCGTGGGGTGAAAATGTTTGCCACATAAGCGAATGATTGTAGTGGCCTCCCCCGTTGTTACGCACGGCGGTGCGGATGGATTCCGGCACAGCGGAAAGATTTTTAAGCATCTCTTCCAGGTTGGTCTTTTTGGCCAGGGAAGGCACCTTGGCCACCGCTTCATTCAACTTGGCGACATACGCGGCGTGGTGCTTGGTGTAGTGAAGCTCCACGGTTTGGGCGTCGATCATGGGCTCCAATCCTCCATAGCCATAAGGCAAGGGCGGCATTGTATAAGGTCCCGTTGGCGGTGGCTCGGGCGCGGCGGGGGTGGCTCCGGGCATGACGAGCACGCTCGAATTTGTGTCTGCCGCCTGGGTGGAAAATTGTGCGAGAGACGTTCCCAGGGTGGCGGCAGCGAGGGTTTTGATGGCTTGACGGCGCGTAGTTAGCATAAGGGTCTCCAGTAAAGGTTGAATTGGGTTGGTCTAATTTAACAATCTGTTGGCATCGTGTAAACTGCTTCCTGCACTAACGTCCCCACTGAACCGTGATCAGTTCCGCGCCTTCGCCGAGCGGTTCGAGGTTATAACTTTCTTCGCTGGCGGGTACGAGCCAACTGTCGCCTCGTTTGAAGGTATGGTCATCGATCTTGAGTTCGCCCTGGGCAAGAAAATGGTACTGGAAACTGGTTTGGTCGCTGGTCCAGACACGATATTCCCCCGGATAGATGAAGGCCCGCTCCACGGTAAAGTGGGGGCATTGCAGGACGCGTTCACCGTGAGGCTGCACAAATTGCGGTTCGTGATCGTTGAACCGGATCGAGGCGAGCGCCTCCTCGCGATGGAGCGCCCGGGATTTTCCGTGTTCATCCACGCGGCCCCAATCATCCACGCGATAGGTCGTGTCGGAATTTTGCTGGATTTCGAGAATAACGCTTCCGGCTCCGATGGCATGGACGCGCCCGCTGGGTAGAAACATCACATCGCTTTGCTGGGGATGGAGATTGTGGAGAAGGTTGGGCAGATCGGGTGTGCCGATGGCTTTCTCAAACTTTTCCCGGTTGACGCCTTTTTTTAGGCCGACATAAATTTTTGCCTCGGGCGTGGTCTCGAGAAAATACCACATCTCCGTTTTCGGTTCGCCACCCTGGCCCGGCTGGGGATGTACCTGGACGCTGAGCTTGTCCTGGGCATCAAGCAGTTTGATCAGGATGGGGAACCGGGCCAGATCGGGCGCACGGGTGCCGAAAACCTCAATGCGTTTTTCCAGCCAGAGCGTGTGCAGATTATATCGGCCTTCCGTTTTTGCGCCCGGCCCGGAAAGAACATCGCTGCATGCCTCGGGACGGTCGACCACTTCCCAGCTCTCGCCGATTTTTTTCCCTTCCGGCAGAGTGCGGTTAAAGAGACTCTTCAGGTTGTGGCCGCCCCAGATACGTTCCTGATAAATCGGTTTAAAAAAATAAGCGTTCACGGTCTTAAAAAGATGACGGTACCGGGCTGGACATTCAATTCCTTTGCGGCTGATCCCTGGTTCTTCGCGATTTCTAGCAGCCCGCCGCTGCTATAGAGCAGGATCAGCCGGCCTTTTTCAATATCGCCGTAAGTCTTCACCAGCGGCCCGGAATAGTTTTCTTTTCCAACCGAGATTTTAACCAGGTTCCCCTCCTTTAATTTTGGTGCCAGGTCGTTGGTGGCACGCAGATTCAGGACCACGTTGCCGTAGCGGTCGATATGCATGACCTGGACGGAAATAACCCCGCCAGCCAGCGAAGGATCCTTGACCGGAAGCAGGGTCATCAACTTGGAGGAAAGAGGTGTGCCAAGTTTATCGGGGTCAGTGCCCGCAGCAAGATGCGCCGCCACGGGCCCGAAAATATCGCGACCATGGAAAGTATGAGAGGTGGCACCGGAACGGAAATAGGCGGGCTTGTCGAGTTTCCAAGCCTTGCTGAAGCCTTCGCGGTCAATGACGTTGGTAAGAAGGCCGTTATCGGGACCGACGTAGAATTTCCCCTTGCCGGTCTCGACCAAAATCGGATCGCGTTCCGTGCCAACTTGCGGATCGACCACCGCGACAAAAATGGTTCCGGCGGGAAATTCCTCGGACGACTGATCGAGAAGATAAGCTCCCTCGGCCACGTTGAAGGGCGTCACCGTGTGGGTGAGATCAACGAGACGCGCGTTCGGATCGATGGTCAAAATCGCGCCCTTGAGTTGCGCCACATAAGGGTCTTCCCAGCCGTAGTCGGTGAACAGTGCGATCACCGGATGGACGGGTGCGCTGCGCGAGGTGGAGGTAAAAATACCAAGCATGGCGATGACAAGGGCAGTAAAGCCGAGATGACCAATGAAGCGTGAAGTCGGCATAGCTATTAAGCGGAACCTATTTTTGACGAACGACCAAGCGAAAAATGCGCAAATTCTTTAAGGGGATTGTTTAAAATACACGGTATTGTAAGACTTGGAACATGGATGGCAAACAAGCCGGTAAAGAAAGTCTGGCCAAGGGAATGAATGCCCGCGGTTGGTTTTTAGGCCACATTGATGCCATGGAAGGCAGGGTTCTTCCCGTCGCGCTCGTTCTTTGGGTCGTGATGATCCTGGCCTATTTGTTCTACGCCGTTACCGGCAGCATTCTTTGCGAGATCAAGCAGTGGGCGACGCCTTCCTGGTTGCCTCGCGATTGGTATCTCAACCTGCCGCCCGACTCGCGGCTTCTGTTCGATAGCCTGTCGGGAATCGCTGCGCGGTTTGTCGATTTGCACCTACTGGCCTTTGTCTTGCGTCCCTGTGGGTGGGCCTTGATGGCGTACGGCCTTGCCCGGATTGTTTGCGATCTGCGTCTGCCGCTCTTTTGGACGGTCAGCATGTTCCTGGCATTTCTCTACGGATTTCATCAAAACTTTGTGGCAGGGGAATGGTATTTTTTTACGATTGAGTCGAAGGTTCCGGCCTACGGATTTGTTTTTCTCGCCCTGTCGTCCCTGATGCGGGATAGGCGGTCTGAAAGCGCGTTTTTCATGGGGCTGGCCACCTCGTTTCATGTTCTCGTCGGCGCATGGGCGTTCCTGGCGTGGCTATTTGTGCAATTAGTCGATCTGATTCAGGGAAAAGTGCGCCTGCCGGAGGTGTTGAAAAGTTTGTGCTGGTACCTGCCAGCCGCTTCCTTCGGCCTCTTTGCGATTATTTCCAATTTGCTGGATAATATGCGGCATGGACAGCTGGCGCATCCCGGATTGCCGGAAGCTTCCTACATTTACGTTTTCGCCCGGCACCCTCATCACCTTAGCCCGTGGGAATGGCCCGAGGCATCTTTCTGGCTCCCCTTTTACTTTGGAGTTCTCATTTTGTTCGGCTGGCTGGGATTCGGGAAGCGCTGGATTTCGCAGGAGGAGAAGCTTTCCCGTTTGAGCAGGTTTCTTGTCGGGGCCATGTTGATTTTTGGAGCAGGCTTGATCATCGCCTGCTTTGATCACAACGGGCATCTGCTGAAATATTACTGGTTTCGCCTGGGAAGCTCGATGGTGCCATTCGGGCTTTTGCTGATACTTGCGCGGCTGGCTGCTGTCTATGTTTGGCCCAGGTGGGGACGGTGGCACAGCGCCGCTTACGCGGTTCTTGCCATTGCTCTCTGCGTGGTCTCTGCCCGCTTTGTGATTGCCGCGCACCATCAGATGTCGGAGAAAGAAGAACCGATCTATGCATGGATTAAATCACATACGTCGCAGGATGCGATTTTCTTTGTGGAACCCATGGACCAGGATTTTAATTTGAAGGCTGAGCGCGCAATTGTGGTTACGATCAAGAATGTCCCCACGCGTGATCAACTTCTCTACGAATGGGCCTACCGGCTTCAGGACGAATGTGGTCCCGCCCCCTTCAATAAATTTCAACAACTGATGGACGATTTGAGCAGGGGATATTATTCGCGCACCACTGATCAGGTGCGATCCGTGGCCCGAAAATACGATGCTTCCTATTGGGTCACGCGGACAAGTCAGCATCTCGATTTACCCATCGTCTTTCAAAACGCGGATACGGTCGTTTACGATTGCCGTTGAGCAGCGGAGTTGACGGGTTATGCCATTTCTCAATTGAGCTTAGTCTTAGACTCTCAAGCGGAAATCATTTTACGTCCGCCACCAAGCGAAAAATTCATGTTCAGTGCGAACCGCCCGCCAGGGTTTCCAGGCGTTTTCGTTGCTCGTCGGTGTAATGCCATCGGGTGCTTTTCAAAAATTGGCGCACATAGTGAGTGGTATCCGATCCGGGACCAAGGCGCTCAAGCGTCGAAATGGCTGGATCAAGGGACATTTCATCCCCATGCGCCAGTACCAAGACGATCCCGCCATAAGCCAGATTTGGATCGGAACCCTTCAATGCCCATAGTGCGATGGGCAATTCATCATCCGTCCATGGGAGGTAATTGAAGGGACCGAGAAGATCCCATCCATCGCCGTTTGCGTGTGTCTGAATTTCCTGCTCAAGGGCAGGGATGGCTGACTTGGGATCGCACCGAAGCCAGTAAAGAAATAATCCCGCCTTGATCGTGTCGTTCCAAGTGCTCCCATTTTTTCGATAAAAATCCAAAACATCCGGCAGCAGCACGGGAGATCCAAAACATCCGATGACCGAAATGATGATGGAAGCGGGTAACTTTCCTTCCCGGAGTTTCGATCTGAAAAGCGAATCGAATTGAGGAAGCGGCATCGGTTGAACGGAGGGCAGGAAAGTGGACGCGGGATAATTGTCTTCCCAAAACCGCGAATTTGGACGCTGAAACTCCTCGATGATCCTGGGCCGTGCTTCGTCGGGCTTGATTCCGACCAGGGCGATCAAGGCATTGATATTATTGGTTGGCGGCCCGGCTTCACGTCGAACCAAGGGAAGGAAATCGGAGCTACCCCATTTGTCCCAGTTATCCATCAATTCCTTGACGTGATTGGCGGGCAACTTCAATTGATGTGCGGCCAGGGCGGCACGAGCCTTGCCCCCATCTGAATCAGGGTCGCCTCGATTTTTGCCCCTACTTTCCTCAAAAGCCATCCACAGGTCTTTTGTGGCATCGATCACTTCCTGCCTGGCCACGCGCTCAACCTCGCCGCGATCTTCTACGGCTAAAACATGGAACAATTTGAGTTCCCCATATAGTTTCACTCCATGTTCGTCCATATTCAATTTTTCCGCCTGGACTTCGGCCAGAATCTGGGCGGCTTCCACAGTTGGATCGGGTGCGGCAAAAAGCCCTTCTTTTACCCAGTCCAAGGGTGCATGGCGGCTCGGATCCAGCAGGCTGATCAAGGCGGCGCGTGCGGCTGGAGTTTGGAGGTAACCCAGTTCCGAGATTTCTTTCCGAGCGGAAGAACCATCTGCGCCAATTTTTTGAAGCACCCCGGTGATAATTTGTTTTTCCTTATCGGCACTCAATGAAGTGATCGTGATTGTGATCTTCTGGGAGACTAGGGAGGCTGATTCAGCATAGAGAACGTAAACGCCCGGCTGATCGAAGCGTACCGTGTCATTCACCGGCAGAGTCAGGGTATAAGGGCCTTTGGTCAAATCATGCAAAATGCGTGCCCAGTCGAAAAGAGGAGGAAATAAAGGGTGGTACCACTTAAGCGGATCGGGCGCGGCATTGCCTTTTTCGTCCAACGCATGAAAAATCGCAGGCGGCTCATCAAGAGTGCCATAATAACTCCCTACAAGACAGGAGATCTTGGGGTCATCGTTGGAATAATCGAGCGTCGCGTCGATTTGTTCGCCCTGAAAAAATTCTGTTTTAGGCAGGGTCAGCTTGAGATGAAGCGCGGGAGGTTGCTTACCGCGAAGTTCCTGCCATTTGGAATCGGGAGTAGCTTGGGCGTAAAGAAAGCACGATCCGATCACCGCAAGCGCAACCCCCATCCAGCCAGCCATCGGGAAAAACCGCATGGAGGAGTCTGGGAGATTTAGGTAGGACACAGCAATGGCGAAATTGTAAAAAATTTGTCAGGGAGTTTGCCAAAGATGATGGAGGGCCAAAGCAGGCAAAAACAAAAAGCCCCCTTCACCGTTCAGTGAAGGGGGCTTTAAGTGCGAATCGCAGTCTAGCTTAACTGCATCCAAGACTCGCGCCGCAATTCAGGCAGGTGGCGCAGGAGCCGGTGTGCTTGATCTTGGAGGAGCCGCATTCAGGGCAGGTGAGGCCGTCCTTGAACCGGATCACGAGTTCACTCGAATCGGTCTCGATGGTCGTCGTGCCCCCCATGCGCTTGTGGGCGGAAATTGTGGGGGAATCCTCCGCCACGGGTAACTCCGCGATCTGCTTATTCAGGTTTTTTTTTTCGATCTCCTGGATTTCCTTGATGGGAAGTTCCTGCTGTCCCGCGTTCGGACTATTGGCTTCGCGATAACCCTGGATGAACTGGTTGCCGAGCCAGCGGAAGATGTAATCCGGGATCGACTTGGCAATCTGGATGTCGGGGTTGCGCGTGAAGCCGCTCGGTTCAAAGCGCGAATGGGCGAATTTTTTGACCATGGCTTCGATGGGCACGCCGTATTGCAGGGAGAGCGAAACGAGGGTGCCGATGGTATCCATCAGGCCGCCAATCGTGCTGCCTTCCTTCGCCATCGTGATGAAGAGCTCGCCCGGCTGCTTGTCGTCGAAGAGACCGACAGTGAGGTAACCTTCGTGACCCGCGATGTCGAACTTGTGGGTGATCGAGATGCGCGTGTCGCTCATGCGGCGGCGGATCGGCTTGGCCATCGGCGCGATGGTGGCGATGGTTTCAGCGACCTTTTCCACGCCGCCCATGTCCTTCGTCTTTTTCGTGTTGAGCGGGGCCGAGCGTTTCGAACCATCGCGATAGATTGCAACCGCCTTCAGGCCGAGTTTCCACGCCTCGATGTAGGTCTGCATGATGTCCTCCACCGTGGCGGTGTTGGGCAGATTGACCGTTTTCGAGATGGCGCCCGAAAGGAACGGCTGGGCCGCGGCCATCATCTTGATGTGAGCGCGATAATGGAGCGAGCGTTCGCCCTTGGCGGGCTTGAATGCGCAGTCGAAGACGTGAACGTGTTCCTCCTTGAGATGCGGAGCGCCCTCGATGGTGTCGTTCTTGTCGATGTAGGCGATGATTTCATCCACCTGGCTCCCCGTATAGCCGAGCTCCTTGAGCGCACCGGGAACCGTCTGGTTGACAATCTTGAGCATCCCGCCACCGGCGAGGAGCTTGTACTTGACCAGGGCGATGTCGGGTTCGATGCCGGTGGTGTCGCAGTCCATGAGGAAACCGATCGTGCCGGTGGGCGCGAGAACGGTGACCTGCGCATTGCGGTAGCCATGTTCCCTGCCTTTGACCAGGGCGTTTTCCCATGCTTTGCGAGCCGCCGTGCGGATCGTGGCGGGAGCGGCGGGATCGATGTTGTCGCATGCTTCTAGGTGACGCTCGATGACTTCGAGCATCGGCTTGACGTTATCGTCTGCGAGCGGTTTTTCGACTCCGGCGCAGCGGGCATTGTGATAGCCCGGGAACGGCCCGGTGGCGGAGGCGATTTCGGCGCTGACTTCATATGCATGGCCGGTCATGAGCGACGTGATGGCCCCGGCGAGGCCGCGGCCTTCATTGGAGTCGTAGCCCTTGCCGTAGCTCATGATGAGCGAGCCAAGATTGGCGAAGCCGAGGCCGAGCGTACGGAAGATGTGCGAATTCTCGGCAATCTCGGCGATGGGATAGCTCGCGTTATCGACGATGATTTCCTGCGCGGTGATGTAAATGCGCACCGCCGCCTTGAAGCGCTCGACGTCGAAGGAACCATCGGTCTTCTTGAACTTCATCAAGTTGAGCGAGGCGAGATTGCACGCCGTGTTATTGAGGAAGAGATATTCCGAGCACGGATTGGTCGAGTGCTGCCGGTCGGTGCCCTTGCAGGTGTGCCAGCCGTGAATCGTGTCGTCGAATTGCATGCCGGGATCGCCACAAATCCAAGTGCCCTCGGAAATGCTGCGGAGCAAATCCTTGGCCCGTTTCTTTTCGCATGGCTTGCCGTCGCGGACGTTCTTCGTCCAGAAATCCTGGTCCTGGATCGCCGCGTTCATGAATTCATCGCTGGCGCGAACCGAGAGATTTTCGTTCTGGTACATGATCGAGCCATAGGCGTCGCCATTGTAGGAACCGTCGTAGCCCTGCTCGATGAGCGCCCACGCTTTCCGTTCTTCCTTCTGCTTGGCGAGGATGAATTCCTCGATGTCGGGGTGCCAGTCCTTGAGCGTGTTCATCTTCGCGGCGCGACGGGTCTTGCCGCCGCTCTTCACCACGTTGGCGATTTGATCATAGACCTTGAGGAAGGAGAGGGGGCCGCTGGGACGTCCGCCGCCGCTCATCTTTTCGCGCGTGGAGCGGATGGTGGAGAGATCGGAGCCGGTGCCCGAGCCGAACTTGAAGAGCATCGCCTCCGAGCGGGCGAGATCCATGATCGATTCCATGTTGTCATCGACCGACTGGATGAAGCACGCGCTGCCCTGCGGATATTCGTACTGGGTCGCCGCGCGTTCGGTCTTGCCGGTCTGGCGATTGAAGAAGTAATTGCCCTTGCCGCTTTCGCTACCGACCCCGTACTGATGATAGAGACCGACATTAAACCAGACAGGCGAATTGAAGGCACCGTGCTGATTGACGCAAAGCCAGGTGAGTTCGTTATAGAAAACTTCCGCGTCCTGCTTCGATTTGAAGTAGCCGTCCTTCATCCCGCAATCGGTGATGGTGCGCGTGACGCGATGGACGAGTTGCCGGATCGATGTTTCGCGGCCTCCCTTGTAGGGATCGGTGCCGTTGGAAATGTCGCCGTAAAAATATTTCGAGACGGCGATCTTGGTGGCGAGAACGCTCCAGCTTTTGGGCACTTCGACATTTTCCTGCTTGAAGATCGCCTTGCCCGAATCGTCGTTGATCTCGGCTGTCCTCTTTTCCCATTCGATTTCGTCGTAGGGATGCACACCGGGCTTGGAGAAAACAGGCTGGAAGGTCAATCCATTCTCCTTGTACTTCGGCTTGGAGGTCTCCCCGGCAACAACCGCAGCGGCGTGAATGCCCGCGGTACTCGACCCGCCCGAGCTACTACTCGGGGTCTCGGAAGGAATCTCTTCGGTACGGTTGCGGGTGCTGGGAAGGACGGTTGTTTTCATAGGGCAATTAGGAGGTCAGGAATGGCTTGGTGCGACTGCTATCCAGTAGCCGATCTCTACCGTATAAGGTAGCATGTCGCGGGGTCAACTACTACTGATTGTGGTTAGGGTGGTCAATGAAAAATGCGAAAAACAGGTGATTTTTGTGCAAATATTTTTGAGCGAAGAGGGCCATGAGAGGAGAGACGAAAAAAGCCAGGGGAAGAGATCGTGAAATAATGCGCGAATATACATGCGTATAATAAAGCCGCAAGCACAATTTTGCACAATATCTTGGATACGCTTTGATCTCTTGGGTGTAATTGGGTAGCCCGCGATCGCCGAGCGCGGGAATTTTCCGCACCGTCGCCCGGCGGTCGACGGCTACCTCCGAAATGCCCCGGGCTTTCTACCCGTCATCCCGAGCGGAAGTGAGCCGTAAAGCCTGTTTGAACGCAACGTCAACCCGAACTGAAGTCGAGGGATATGGCTCGAACTTGGGCTAAGTTTGAGAGTTAGCAAAAGACTTGATGCCCCGTAAGAGCTTTTGTTTTTCGCATGAGCGACAAGCGGGAATTCCTTCTGGTGCTTGGAAATTTTGTGACGTCATTTTCACGTTGGGTTTATCAAGCCATGTCCTTCGACTCCGTCTCGGGTAAACTTTGCCCCTCGACCTATACATTTCGTCTCGGCTCCGCTCAGGATGACGGATTGATTTTGCGGGGCTTTCTACCCGTCATCCCGAGCGGAAGTGAGCCGCAAAATCTGTTTGAGCGCAGCGTCAACCCGAACTGGAGTCGAGGGATATGGCTCGAACTTGGACTAGGTTAAAAAGGTAACAAAAGACTTATTGGTTCGTAAGGGCTTTTATTTTTTCGCATGAGCGACAAGCGGGGGTTTTTCTGATAGTTGTAACTTATTTTAGTAACCCTTAAGGTCTAGGCATGCGTGAGACCAGCCTTGATCAGGTTGGTTGGGCTTAGCTGGAGCAACGACTAAAAATGATTAAGAAACTAGTCCTTTATCTAATGTTAGCCTGCCCACTCTTAGGAGTTCAAGCAGTGGACTCGGTTCTTACGCTTGAACAGGCGAGAGAGGTGTTGAGAACAACACCGCCAAATCGATATTACATGTTCGCGGATTCTGTTGTTAAAAGCCCCGAGAATTTGAAGAGAAAAAAGACGTTTAATGACCAGATGGCGGCGATTCTGCGTCTCGGTGCAGATCCTAAATCGGCTGATCCCATGGATGTTGAACTATTGATACCTTATCTGGGCTATGCGACTACGGGAGATGGGTTTTTTGTGACACCGCTTCATCCCATGGGATTGGATAAAGCTAAAAGAACCTTCCCAGTCTTTACCATCATCCTGGCAATTCCTTCAGCAAAAACAGCATTATTAAACTATTGTCTGAATTCGAAAAACCTAAGGCAATACCGGCTCGGTGCTTTCTTGGTGCTTAGGTATGCTGATCCTGAAGGATTCAAAAAAAATATCTCCATAGTTAATAATAGTTCTCCCACAGCAGCGAAAACGTAAAAGAATATCTAACTGGAATAGAGAACGATCAAATTCCTTTCGAAGGAGATGTTATGGTGGAGTAGATGGCTATAGATAGAGCGAGTTGAGCAGAGATTTAGCCTCTGCTGCATCTATTTAAATCGAAGATAGCACGTCCATACCCCCATGCGATTGGGCATGGAGGCCGTGTCAGTGATTTCCGAGCCAGACATGGGAAATGTAGAGCTCCTTGCTCCGGCCTACGCCACGCCAGCGTCCTGGTCGGCTTCGAGGAAGCCGTGCAGATGGCGGATACGGGTCGGGTGCCGCATCTTGCGGAGCGCCTTCGCCTCGATCTGGCGAATACGTTCGCGGGTGACACGGAACTGGCGGCCCACTTCCTCCAGCGTACGGGAATAGCCATCGACCAGGCCGAAGCGTTGTTCGAGCACGGCGCGTTCGCGTTCCGTGAGAGTGTCGAGCACGTCGCGGATTTTTTCCTTGAGGAGCGCATAAGCGGTCATCTCGGAGGGGTTCTCCGCCGATTTGTCCTCGATGAAATCACCAAAAGTCGTGTCGTCGCTATCGCCCACCTGCGCCTGAAGCGAGATCGGCTGCTGGGCCATGCGCAGGACAGCACGGACGCGCTCGACCGGCAGGCAGATTTCCTCGGCTACTTCCTCGGGAGTGGGTTCGCGGCCGAATTCCTGCACCAACTGCTTCTGCACGCGCATCAGCTTGTTGATCGTCTCGATCATGTGCACCGGAATACGGATGGTGCGGGCCTGGTCGGCGATGCTGCGGGTGATGGCCTGGCGGATCCACCAGGTGGCATAGGTCGAAAACTTATAGCCGCGGCGATACTCAAATTTTTCCACCGCTTTCATCAGGCCCATGTTGCCTTCCTGGATGAGATCGAGGAAGGAGAGACCCCGGTTGGTATATTTCTTGGCGATGGAGATGACGAGGCGAAGATTCGCCTCGACCATTTCGGTTTTCGCCTTGTGCGCCTTGCGGAGCCATTCCATGAGGTGGTGATGATCCTCGTGGAAACGGGGCAGGGGCATGCGAACCTGTTGTTCGACATCCTGGAGCTTCTGTTCGAGCTCCTTGATATGCGAGGCGGTTTCGCGGCTGCGGCTACGCGATTTGTGAAGCTTTTCCAAGTGGCGTTCCGCATCGACCATTTCCATGTGGTGATGCTCGCAAACCGCGACAAATTCCTCGGTGACCTTTTGCTTGTAATAGAAGCGGATGAAAAGTTTCTGGAGAGCGGCGTCGGCTTTTGCGAATTCCTTTTCCGCCTTGGTCAGCGCGCTCTTGTTGGACTTGGCGCGGACGATCTTGGCGTAGGCGTGGTCGGCTTTCTGGTTGGCGGCATCGACGCTGCGAACGAGCGCCTTGAGCGTCGCGAGATATTTGTCGCGGCTGTCGATCTTCTTGTCCTGGATGACGCGGTCGAAACGCTCGCGGCCCTGCTCCAATTTACGGGCGAGATTGAGATATTCGCGCGCGGTGAAACCAAAACGGTTCAGGTGCTTTTGCACCATGCTCTCGGCGTCCTCAATGCGCTTCGAAATTTCGACTTCCTGCTCGCGGGTGAGGAGAGGCACCTGGCCCATCTGCTTGAGATACATCCGGACGGGATCGTCGAGGATGTCGAGCTTGGCGTCGGTTTTCTCCTCGTCGGAAAGTTCTTCCTCGGTGCCAGCGGCGGTCTGCTTGTAACGGTCAACCTCGGAGGCGTCGATGACGTCGATCTCGAGATTGCGCAGGAACATGATGATCGCTTCGAGTTCCTCGGGATTATTGACGCTCTCGGGAATCGCCTCGTTGAGATCGTCCCAGGTGAGGTAACCCTGATCCTTGGCCAGCTTGACCAGGTCACGCAGCCGTTCCTGGCGCTCGGGTTGACCTGTCCATACCGCCTGAACTCCCTTGTTATCCTTGTCTTTTTCCGTCAAGGCACGTGAAGGCGCGGCTAGGGTCGATTGGATCTCAGGCTTGGTCTTGGCAGGAACCTTATGACCATTTTTGTGGCCATTCTTTTGCGCCTTCTTCAACGGGGCAGGGGATGCCTTGGTTGCGGCGCGCGCGACGGGGTGACGGTGATTCTTGGGCGATGATTTCGGAGTGATGGATCGGCTCGATTTGGGCATAAGGCAATAGGGGAACGGTGGAGGACGAAGAACTCTACAGCATCCTACAGAGAATGCCTCGGGTCAAGCAGTTCTTTAAACTTATTAGAAATATCCTCTGGCCTAAATCAAGCTGTCATCCCGAGCGGCGGCGAGTCAACGGCTGAAGCTTACGCAACCCGTCATCCCGAGCTTGTCGAGGGATCAGACACGTAAACGATAATCGATACGTTGAACGGCTTAAATTTTGTTAACTTTTCGTGATTCTCCAGTCTTTGGAGTACATGGAAACGCGTCTGATCCCTCGACAAGCTCGGGATGACAGGTTTTTTCCCCTTGTTTCCCCTCGTTCCCAAGTTGCACTTGGGAACGCACAGGCTGGGGTCATTTCATTGCCGATTTCGACGCCTTCATGCCAGAGGGGATCGGCGCGAAATGAGATTTCGCGGGAGCAGGGAATGTTCCCAAGTACAACTTGGGAACAAGAAGAAAATCGTTAATTGTACCTGTCCCCTTTTTCCCTAAGCATTGGCCTCATTTTCAATGTCTCCGATGAATGATAATCCTCCGCGCCAATGCTCTGTTGATAGAGCATTAGGCGATTGAGCATGCTCAACGGACACTCCTATAAATGAGCAAAAAACCTTTCCTCCTTCTTGAAGTGTATTAAGGCTACTTCCCTCATGCCGAGGAACTGCCACCGAATATTGATAGGATACGCCTCGATAAAAAAGAGGTTGATCAAATTTAACCAATGCCTGGCCGCCTCGATCATCTAAATTTATTTTCACTAAATCACCGGAAAATGGTCTCCAGTTCAATGATTCCCCAAGATCCCAAGGATCGCTGAGCGTAACGCAAATACGTGAATTTTTCATAGGCTCAATAATCATCAACATTCAAAACTTTTGCCGGGGACAGGAAAAGGGGAACAGACATGTCTTCACTTTTCTTTTTTCAGTACATTTAGCGTGAACAGGCTCTGGTATCTTACGGCAATCTCTGCCCGCGTGTTGCGACGAGAATCCGGTACCAGCTTTCCCGATCCAATGTGATCGTATCGGCTTTGGCCGCTTCCTTGATCGCCTCGGGACGAGTCGTGCCGATGATCGGAATGATTCCGCTGGGATGACGCATCAGCCATGCCAGGACGATAGCCAGCGGCGTGACGCTGTAAGCCTGGGCGATGTCGGCCAAAACCGGGCGCAGTCGCTGGACGATTGCTGCGGTAGCCTCGTCGGCGGGGAGATCGGCTTTGTCGTTGAACGCCGCCGCCAGGCGTCCGCCCGCAAGCGGCGACCACGCCATGGGCGTCATCTTTTTTTCGAGACATTGATCGAGCGTACCGTCCTCGAAAGTCGCCAATCGCAAAAGATGAATCTCGACCTGGTTGGAAACGAGGGGGAAGGGGACGGCCTTTTGCAGTGCGTTGACCAGGGACGGCCTGAAATTGCTCACCCCGAAGTAACGCACCTTGCCCGCCTTTTGGATGTCGATCAAGGCCGCCGCAATATCCTCGGGATCGGCCAGCCAGTCGGGCCGGTGCAATTGATAAAGGTCGATCCGTTCCAGCTTCAAACGCTGCAGCGATCCGTCAATGCATTGCCGGATATAATCACCGCTGAAATCATAGCGTTGCGGCGCGCCCTTCGGTTCATCTTCCCACCGGATGCCGCACTTGGTCGCAACGACCAGCCGGTCACGCCACTCGGGATGCCGGTCAAGCGCGCGGCCATGAATCATTTCGCATGTGGTATCGCCATAAATATCGGCGTGGTCGATGAACGTGTAACCAGCTTCCACGGCGCTTTCGAGCGAGCGGATGCCGCGTTCGATGGCTGCCTCATCAACTTTTTCCTTGTCCCAACTTCCGGAAATGCGCATGGCGCCGTAGGAGAGCCGGGTGACTTGAAGATCGGTGGGACCGAGAGGGATTGTTTTCATAAATTAAAAAATAAAAGTGAGGTCGTTTGACAGGCTCCGAGGGTCGATTAGTTTGCCTTAAGAAACTTAACCAGAGGTTTAAGGATGGATTCTGTATTGAAAAGTGAAAATATCGCGGTGGAGCGTAAGAATTTTATTTTTGATTTGCGCGAAAACCCACGAGGTCGTTTTTTGCGTATCACTGAGGATGCCAATGGGCGGCGTGATTCCATTGTCATACCCGCTCCGGGCTTGGAAGAGTTTCGCCGCATTCTCGATGACATGATTGCCGCTCATCAACAGGGCGGCAACCCGGCATCCTGATCCAAGTCAGGGATGGTTGGGCGCAGGGGAAGTAGCCGCGTTCGCTTGTCCGGTGATATACTGTAGCGAAGCCGTCGCTGCTGCCCGAATGTCGGGCGATTCTTTGGCATCAGCCTCAATCGCCTTTAAGTCTGGCACGGAAGCCTGGTCTCTCAACTTGCCCAGCGCGATGATGCTCCAGCCCCGGACATTGCCATCCGGATCTTTAAGAGTCTGGCGCAACTTGGGAAGAACCATTGGATTACCCATGTCGCCGAGCGACTTGACCGCATGCAGGCGCATTTGAGGATTGTTGGAGTCGGCCAATTTCAACAAAACCGGGATGGCCCGGGGATCCTTGAGGATGGCCAGGCAGGCTCCCGAAATGGTGGCAAGCTTGGGATTCGTATCATTGAGATGCAGGGCAAACTCATCGGCGGGAGTTCCCGGAATCGACGCAAGCAACACAAGGGAATTTTCGGCAGAATTCTCCACCGTGCTGTCTGAATCGGTTACGACATCGAGCAAGGGTTTGATCGCGCGCGCATCTTTTTGCCGACCCAAGGCATTGGCCGCTTCCGAACGGACGAACCAGTACGAATCCTTCAAGGCGTCGATCAACGGGGGGACTGCCTTGGGATCCTTGATTGAACCCAGGGCTGCCACTGCGGCACGGCGCACATCTTGATCACTGTCTTTGGTGGTCTGGATCAACGGGTCGAGCGCATCGGTTTTTCCCGTCAATCCCAGGATGCGTGCCGCCCCGCTGCGCATCTTCGGATCCTTGCTCTGTAACGTGTCGAAAACCAGGGATTCGCCGGGACTGCCCACCAGAATGTCCGTGTAAACCGCCGAGGCGAGATCGGCGCGTTGAGGCTCCATGGAGAGATAGATCGGGATTTGCGCGCGCTCCATCTTCAAAATCTCGGAATCGGACTGCACTTTTTTAGTCAGCGCCTCCATCTCTTTTCGATCATTCGGCGTGCCGAGGTTCGCGCTGATCTTGGCTTCCCGCGTCCGCAAGGCATCGATCAGGACATCATTGGCATCCTGATATTGCTTTTGATCTTCAAGCGCGGAGGCCTTTTGCAGGGCTTCCTTGGTTTCCTTGCTGCCGCAGCCAATCAAGGTCAGGGTGGCGCAGGTTATCAGCAGGACGGGTCTTAAATACCGATTCATAGGAACGGTCATTAAGCGGCACCTTGACATTCGGCGCAAGGAAAACTCCGTTGCTCGTATGGCCGGGATTCGCAGACAAGATTGCATCCGGGGGCAGTTTCGTTGACATTATTCACATGCCAACCCGTCGTACCATCCGCGTCGCTGAAGTTCTTCGCAAGGAACTTGCCGCCTGCATGAGCCAGTCCCTCGATCTCGAGGGGATGCTCATCACCATTGCCTCGGTCGAACTTCCGCCCGATATGCGCCAGGCTTATATTTATGTCAGCACGCTCCACCCTGAACTGGACCAGGAAAAAGCCCTCGCCATTCTCCTTCGCAATCGCAAGGAATGGCAGAGCCGCATTGGCCGCCGACTCGGCTTGAAGTTTACACCGCAACTCATCTTCCGCTTCGATAACGCGATTGAACGCGGCGACCGTGTCATGGAAATTCTCACCAAGCTCGAACTCGAAAAAGAAAAACATCCCCAGGAAGACCAGCCCGAATGACCCTCTCCGCCAAAACCCCCCGTCACGATGGTCGCCGCCCCGACCAACTCCGCCCCATCACTTTTCAGCCCGGGATCGCTCCCCACGCCGCCGGGTCGGTCCTCGCCAGGTGTGGCCGCACCCAGGTCATCTGCGCCGTGACGATTGAAGAAAGTGTCCCGCGTTGGATGAAAGAGCAGCAGGTTCCCGGCGGCTGGATTACCGCCGAGTATTCGATGCTTCCCTACTCAACCCTGGGCCGCAAACCGCGCGACATCACCAAGGGCCGCATCGACGGGCGCAGTACGGAAATTCAGCGTCTCATCGGACGCAGTGTCCGCGCGGCGGTTGATCTTCAGGCTCTCGGGCCGCGCACCATCTGCATCGATTGCGACGTCCTTGCCGCCGATGGCGGAACGCGCACGACGGCCATCACGGGCACCTATGTCGCGCTCGAACTTGCTGTTCGCAGCCTCCGCGAAAAAGGACTGCTTCCCAATACCGGAAAATCGCCGATCAAGACCCCATTCGCCGCCATCAGCGTCGGCATCGTCGAAGGCCGCCCCCTGCTCGATCTCGATTACGTCGAGGACAAGGACGCCGAGACCGACATGAACGTCGTCATGACCGCTCGCGGCCAGTTCATCGAAGTCCAGGCCAGTGGTGAGGAAAGCACCTTTTCTCCAAAGGAATTTTCCGCGCTTCTCGCCCTTGCCACGAAAGGCATCAAGAAACTCACCTCGCTCCAAAAAGCGGCGTTGGATAAATAACGCTACGTCATCCTGAGCTTGTCGAAGGATCAGCCCCCGACACGTAGGCATTTACAGGGTGAAGTGTACGTCTTCCGGAAGCTGATCCTTCGACAAGCTCAGGATGACGGACAACCAATGGCGAATTTTATACGTAAATTCTGCTAAGCTCAGCCCAACGGATTCTCTTTACACCACGCCACGAATTTTTTCAGCGCCAGTCCGCGATGACTCAGCGTGTTCTTCGTCTTGTCTGTCAGTTGCCCAAACGTCCGCGCATAGCCTTGCGGGACAAACAGCGGATCGTAGCCGAACCCATGGGTGCCCTTGGGCGCTACGCCAATCGTCCCCTCGCAAACGCCTTCAAAAGTCGCCAGCACCTCGCCCTCCTTTGCCAGCACCAGGACACACCGGTAACGCGCTGCGCGTTGCTGTGCCGTCATCGCATTAACGCGGGTCAATTCCTGCAACAACTTCGCGTTATTTTTTTCCGTCGAGGAGGGGATTCCGCCGTATCGCGCCGAAAAAACGCCCGGTGCGCCATTGAGCGCATCAGCCTCCAGTCCCGAATCATCAGCCAGGACATAATCGGAAATGAACTGCGAAGTCCTCACCGCCTTCAGTGTCGCGTTGGCCAAAAAGGTGTCGCCGGTTTCCTCGATCTCCTCCACTTCGGGATAATCGGCTGACGATTTCACCTCCCAAAACGGGGTGAGGACGGGAGCCATCTCCTCCACCTTGTGTTTGTTGCGGGTGGCGATGCAGAGCGTTTTCCTTTCCATAGTGAAGTCGGTGTAGTTAACTGGGAAGTTTCAACCATGCAAGTACGCAAACAATTTCCTTTTGCCGTTTTCGAGCCGACCTGGCAGCAACATTGGATCGAGAATAGCACGTTCCGCGCCGCTAATCCCGGCGAACCCGGCAGCGAAAAGCCGAAGTACTACGCCCTCGACATGTTTCCCTATCCATCCGGCGCGGGACTGCATGTCGGCCATCCCGAGGGTTGGATCGCGACCGACATCACTTCGCGTTGTCGCCGTATGCGCGGGTTCAACGTGCTTCATCCCATGGGCTGGGACGCCTTTGGCCTGCCTGCCGAGCAATACGCCGTCCAGACCGGCACCCATCCGCGCGACACGACCGAGAAAAACATCGCCACCTTCCGCCGCCAGATTCAGGCGCTCGGTTTTTCCTACGACTGGTCACGCGAAATCAACACCACTGATCCCGCCTACTACAAGTGGACGCAGTGGATTTTCATCCAGCTCTACAAGAAAGGCCTCGCTTACGTTTCTCACGCGCCGGTCTGGTATTGTCCTGCCCTCGGAACGGTTTTGGCCAACGAAGAAGTCTTGCCCACGCTGGAAGGCCCACGCTCCGAGCGCGGAAATCATCCGGTCGAGCGCCGCCCGTTACGCCAATGGATGCTCAAAATCACCGCCTATGCGGAACGCCTGCTCGCCGATCTTGACCAACTCGACTGGCCCGAATCGCTCAAGGAAATGCAGCGCAACTGGATCGGTCGCAGCGAAGGCGCGGAAGTTCAGTTCAAGGTAGCATCCTCCGAGGTAGCCGCCGACGGCTCGTCGGCGGGCATAGCCGATACCATCACCGTCTTCACCACCCGCCCCGATACCCTCTTCGGCGCGACTTATATGGTGCTTTCACCGGAGCATCCTTTCGTCGAGAAAATCACCACGTCCGAACAGCGCGATGCGGTTCAGAAATACAAAGCCGAAGTCGCCAACAAGAGCGATCTCGAGCGCACCGACCTCGCCAAGAGCAAGTCGGGCGTCTTCACCGGCGCGTATGCGATCAACCCGGTTAACAGCGAGAAAATTCCGATCTGGATCGCCGACTACGTTCTCATGGGTTACGGCACTGGCGCGATCATGGCTGTTCCTGCGCATGACGAACGCGATCACGAATTTGCAATTAAGTATAATCTTCCGATCATTGAAGTTGTTGAATCACTCCATTCCGCTGCGGGACTTCGGGAAGCTGATTCGGCTCCGTTCACAGGTGAAGGACATGCCATCAACTCCGGCTTTCTCGACGGCCTCCCCACCGCCGAGGCGAAGGCCAAAATGATCGATTGGCTCGAGGAAAAGAAACTCGGCACACGCCGCATCCAGTACAAGCTCCGCGACTGGCTCTTCTCCCGTCAACGCTACTGGGGCGAGCCTTTCCCCGTCATTTGGAACGGTGACCAACACGACGTCATCTCCGAAAATGATTTGCCGCTCACCTTGCCCGAGCTTACCGATTACCAGCCCAGCCCAGAAGGCAATGCGCCGCTGGCCAAGGCAAAGGACTGGCTCAAGCTTCCCGATGGCCGCATCCGCGAGACCAATACCATGCCGCAGTGGGCCGGGTCATGCTGGTACTACCTCCGCTATTGCGATCCGAAAAATGAGCACGCGCTTATTGATCCCGCCGTCGAGAAATACTGGATGGGGGAAAAAGGCGTCGATCTCTACATCGGCGGCGCGGAGCACGCCGTGCTGCATCTGCTCTACGCCCGCTTCTGGCACAAGGTGCTCTTCGACATCGGCGTCGTTTCCACGTCCGAACCGTTTCACAAGCTGGTCAACCAGGGCATGATCCTCGGCGAGGATAATCGCAAGATGTCCAAGTCGTGGGGCAATGTCATCAACCCCGACGACGTCGTCACCGAGTATGGCGCCGATTCATTGCGCCTCTTTGAAATGTTCCTCGGCCCACTCGAACAGATGAAGCCCTGGTCCACCACCGGCATCGAGGGTGTTTACCGGTTCCTGGGTCGCATCTGGCGACTCGTCATGGAGGAGAACCAGGAGGGCGAATGGCTTTTCGCGCCTGCGAAGGTCACCGATGCCGCGCCCTCTCTCGAACTTCTGCGCGGTCTTCACGCCGGGATTCGGAAAGTCACCGAGGACATCGAAAAGCTCCAGTTCAATACCGCGATTTCCGCGCTCATGGTTCTCG
This sequence comes from Verrucomicrobiota bacterium, assembly GCA_013286145.1. Classification (GTDB taxonomy): domain Bacteria; phylum Verrucomicrobiota; class Verrucomicrobiia; order Methylacidiphilales; family UBA1321; genus JABDGH01. Next base: position 8,389 of record JABDGH010000007.1, on the reverse strand, counting down.
TCAACGACTTGACCAAGGAGCCCGTCCGTCCGCGTGCCGCTATTGAAACGCTCCTCCTGCTTCTTGCTCCGTTTGCCCCCCACATGGCTGAGGAACTTTGGCATCAGTTGGGCCACGACAAAACGCTCGCCTACGAGCCGTGGCCCCAGGCCGATCCAAAATATCTCGTGCAAAGCGAGTCGGAGATTGTCTTTCAGGTCAATGGCAAGGTGCGTGGCCACGTTACCGTTGCCGCCGGTTCCTCGAAAGAAGTTATTGAAGCCGCCGCCCGCGCGTTGCCCGCCTTCGCCGAATGGACTGCGGGCAAGACCATCAGGAAAGTCATCGTTGTTCCCGACAAACTCATCAATTTTGTTGTCGGCTAACTGTAGAGGTGGTTCATGGCAAAACGATCCAGAAAAAAGCAGAAGGGGAGCAGCTCACAGGTGAAGCACTTTTCCCTCCGTCATCCTGAGCTTGTCGAAGGATCAGCCCTCGGTAAGCCTACATCTGTAGGGTGAAGTGTGCGCTTTTTGGAAGCTGATCCTTCGACAAGCTCAGGATGACGGAATGATTTTGATTTACTCGCAGAGAAATGGAGCTTCTCGGTTGCCTGGCGCACCACAAACTGTCGCCAGCTTGACTCCATAAGAGGTTGACCCTGCCTCGTAAAGGACTACTCTACGAGTATGAAGACGTTAACCAATTTGCTGGCGATTCTTGTGCTATCTGCGGGTTTTGCCACGGCGCAGGACATCACTGGTTTCAGGGCTCCAAGTCAGCCGGGCATCGGCCCCGCGAGCTCGAAGGGTTTCCCGAATCCCAACGTCGTCCTCAAGCCGAAGCTTGGTGGCGTATTTGTGGACGGTGGCAAAAATGGCCCCGTGATGATCTCCCCCACGGCTTCCGCCGAGTACGGCATCGGCGAAAAATATCTCGCTGCTCCTTCCACGCGCCAGGACTTGCAGCATGAAAGTGGCCGCGCAGCCCATCGTGATGCGGGCGGCATCAAGCTCTTCAGCCTCGAATTTTAATTTAACACCGACAGTTAAATTTATGCTTGCGCCGCCTTTTGTATCGGGCATGCTGAACGGCTCGCTAAATTAAAGGAGCTATTCATGTTTGCGGTCATTCGTTCAGGTGGAAAACAATACAAAGTAACCGAGGGAGAAACCCTCGATATCGAACTGGTCGACTTTCCCGCCGAGGGCGAGAAGAAGATCACGATTTCGGACGTGCTGCTCGTCGGCAACGGCGATAAATTTTCGGTGGGCAATCCGCTCCTGAGCGGCGCCACGGTCGGCTTGGAACTGGTCGAAGAGGTGAAGGCCAAAAAGGTCATCGCCTACAAGTACCGCCGCCGCGAAGGTTATCATCGCACGGTTGGGCATCGTCAAAAACTGAGCCGCGTAAAAGTCGGCAAGATCAAGATTTAACCGGAAAAGACTATGGCGCATAAAAAAGGTCAAGGCAGCGTACGCAACGGACGCGATAGCATCAGCAAACGCCTCGGCGTGAAAAAATTCGGCAGCGAAGGGGTAATCGCAGGCAACATCCTCGTTCGCCAGCGCGGAACCCGGTTTCGCCCCGGAACCAATGTCGGCATCGGCCGCGACCACACGCTCTTCGCGTTGACGGATGGTGTCGTCAAATTCGACCGCCTCAACCGCAAGGTGCACGTTCTCGAAAAGGCTTAAGGCTTTTTCGTTTTCCTTTCGCTAATTGCGTTAGCTTCGCAATTAGCTTTAATTGACCTATGTTTGTTGACCGCGTCCGCATTGTCGCGCGAGCTGGTAACGGCGGTCCCGGCGCCTGCAGTTTCCTGCGCGAAAAGAACATGCCCGACGGTGGCCCCGACGGCGGCAACGGAGGGCGCGGCGGCAGCGTCGTCATCGTCGTCGATCCTCACGTCAATAATCTGATCCGGTACAGATACGCGCCGCACCAGTTCGCCAAGAATGGACAGAACGGCGGCAAGAAACAGATGTCGGGACGCTCGGGCCTCGATTGCATCATCACAGTTCCGCCCGGAACCGTCGTAAGCCGTATCCCCGATGAAATCATCCGCACACCCGTTGAAGAGGGCCAGCGTGCGCTCGACGATCTTGCTGCCGTGCCAGCGGATCTGACGATACTCGAACCAGTGGCCGACCTGGTCAAACCGGATGATAAATTTGTTCTCTGCGCCGGTGGCCGGGGCGGTCGCGGCAACATGAATTTCAAATCATCGACCAACCAGGCTCCGCGTCGTTACGAGGAGGGCGAGGAAGGCGAGCGTGGCCAGTTCCAGCTCGAACTTAAATCGATTGCCGATGCCGGACTCGTTGGTTATCCAAATGCAGGAAAATCGACGCTTCTCTCCCCGCATCTCCCACGCCCATCCCAAGATCGCTCCTTATCCCTTCACAACGCTGGAACCAATCATCGGAGTCGTCGAATATCCCGATTTCGCGCGCGTCACGGTCGCGGACATTCCGGGTTTGATCGAGGGTGCGCACGAGGGCATCGGACTGGGGCACGAATTTTTGCGCCATATCGAGCGGTGTCGCGTTTTGCTTTTCGTCATCGACATGGCGGGGTCGGAAGGCCGCGATCCACGTGATGATTTCACCCAATTGCGCAAGGAGATCAGTCTTTACCAGAAGGAACTGGCCGAGCGTCCCTATCATATCATTGCCAACAAAATGGATCTGCCCGAAGCGGCGGTAAACCTGAAAGCTTTCGAGAAGCGCGTGAAACGCAAGGTCATTCCTATTGCCGGAGACAGCGACAAAGATATTGAGCAGTTCAAAAGTCTGCTCAAAAAAGAACTCGCTTCAGTCTAGTTGCAGAGCGCTAATGCAATTCGCTGGGAGGGATGGAGGTGGGGAGTCGTTTCCCCAAAATTTCCGCCTGGGAACGAACCCGCTCACTCTCGGTATCAAAACGATAGCCGTGGCAATTCGGGCAGGTCGCCGCATCGCGCACCACGATGGATTCACAGCCTTCGCAAACTTTGTAGAGTTCGGGCTTCTGCGCAATTTGTGCGGCGCGTTGAGCGCGGGCGGCGAGGGATTCGTTGTTCGACATGACTTTGTTGATTTAGCCGTTCAACGAGACGTTTTGTCGAGGAATTGCTTGAGCATATATTCGCAAATAAGATAAAAAACATCCGAAATAAAATTCCTGTGAACAATTTGACTTACGGTCGGCCACCCTTGCTCAAGTTTATCTGCCAGTGGAAGAATCCCTGGCAATCGTGACTTAACCGCCGTAGATACTGAAGGTGAAATCGTCGGTGTAGCTGGAGCCGTCATTGCCCTGGCTCTTGGCGATTTCCTTGCGGAGGGAATCGGTGAAGGGATCGAAGGGAGCCGCTTCCGTAATCGAATTCAGGCTGATCGAGAGCAACATTTGGAGGGTGCTATTATCGCCTTCCAATACTTTGGTGTCCACGGTGCCATCGGCATTGATGGTGAATTGAATGTGGACGGTGCCCACGGGAAGAACTTGAAAACTTTGACCGACCTTCGCGTACCAGCGCGATCCGACCGCGCGATAGACCTTTGCCTTGTAACGTCCAAACTCGGTGGCGTTGGCGGCAGGGCTCGCATTACCCAATACGCCTTGTGAGCCTGCGACGTCCGATTTATTGGCTTCAAAACTCGGAGGTGGCCGGGCTGCGGTTTTATCCTGCACTTGCCGGATTTGGGTTTCCGGTGTTTGTGGCTCTAAAGTTGCGGCAACAATGGGTGGCAGGAGTGGAAGCCCACTCAGGGGATCGACGGTATTCTTTACAACTTGTTGGGAGGGAGTCTTGGTTGGGGCAGGCTCGGGTATTTTGGCAGTGGATGGGGCTGGTTTGGGCGTGGGCTTTGGTTGAGGTTTACTCGGTTTGGATGCGGGTTGGACAGATGCGACTTGAGGATCTTGCGTGGCGGGGACGTAATGTGTGTCGCGCATATCCGGGGTATGATTTTGCTTCCCGTCCAAATCGGGCATTACGGAATCGGGTGCGCGGGCAGTCTGGGTAGGGGATGAGAGCTGAGTGTTATGCTCCGATTCAATCGGTGTCTTCGGATTAAAATTTTTGGCGGTATCCGCAGTAGTCGGCAGAAAGACCGAGGGTTTGGGAGGCTGAGGCGGCGGAGGCAAAAGAGTGAGAGCTACCTCCGGGCTGGCTTGCGAGACTGGATCGACCCTGGGAACCGGCATGTGCGCGGAAATCACGATAATTGCCAGGATCGTGACGATGTGCACGAGCAGTGAAAGCAGGACAAAGATGGTCAGCCAAAGCTTACCAGTCGATTCGTTATCCTGTTCGGGCATCCGGTTACTGTAGCAAATAATTTAAAAAAATCGGAATTCCTTTTGCGTCGGCTTCATTACCGTTTATTAACCTAGGGGTATGGGTTATTTCTGGGACGCCTTTGCAATTTTTGCTTACTTTGCCCTTGTTATCGGGGTGGGGCTGGCCTCGTCGCGTCGTCGCGGCCAAAACATGCGCGAATTCAGCGTGGGCAGTCGGCAATTACCCTGGTGGGCCGTCCTGGCGTCAATTGTGGCCGCAGAGTTAAGCGCCGCGACTTTTCTGGGAACACCGGGCGAGGGTTACCACCTTCGGAATTTCACCTACGCGCAATTGGCCATCGGCACGATCATCGCCCGCATCATCGTGGCCTATTTGTTCATTCGTCCTTTTTATGACAATAACGTCGTTTCGATTTACGAGTTCCTCCAGCTTCGTTTTGGAGTTGCAACGAAGAATGCCGCTTCTGCGGTATTTCTGGTTACACGTCTCCTGGCCAGTGGAACGAGGCTTTACGTTGCGGCGGTGGTGGTGGTGCTTGGCTATGAAATGGTTCACGGCGTCGCGGCGACCAACGAGCAAATGATCTGGATTTATGGCGGGGCGGTTCTTCTGGTCACCGCCCTCACCACAGTTTACACGGCGGCGGGCGGTATCCGCGCTGTTGTCTGGACCGATCTAATCCAGGCGACGGTGATGGGCGGTTCGGTCATTTACGCGATAGTCTCTCTCTGGTTCGGTGTGGGTGGATGGGCAGGGGCGCACGGCATTCTGACTCAGCCGCACGATCTTCAAGTTTTCGACTCAGGCATCGATTCCTCGAAAGGCATTCTCACCAATGCCTGGGGAATCCTGGGGAGCGAATACACCATTTGGGCGGCGTTGCTCGGTTCCGTCTTTACCACGATGGCAACGCATGGAACGGACCAGGACATGGTTCAGCGGATGTTGACGGCGAAGAATCATCATAAAAGCCGGTTGGCGTTGATTCTTTCCGGTGTTGCCGATGTGCCGATTGCGCTCGGTTTTCTTTTCATCGGCATCCTGCTTGCCGTCTTCTATCAACTGCATCCCGATCCGAATCTGCCGACCAAGAATCCAGAAGTTTTCGCCTACTACATCCTTCATCAACTTCCTCCCGGTGCGAGGGGGCTGCTCGTGGCGGGCGTACTGGCGACGGCCATGGGATCGCTCAGTACGGCGCTCAATGCATTGGCGACGAGTTTCACGCAGGATTTCTGGGTGCCCTATTTTGGCCGGGACGCCGATCAGCGCCAGATTGTTAGCGCCGTACGATGGAGCACGGTGGTGTTTGCGCTGCTCTTGGCCGCGATTGGAACGATCACGGCGGCGGTGGTGGTCTATTCACCCCATGCGCGGATTATTCCAGTGGTGCTGGGTATTTTTGGTTACACCTACGGCTCACTGCTCGGCATTTTTCTCCTTGGTCTCACGACGAAAAATCGTGGGACAGAGCGGGGAAACCTGATCGCCATGCTGGCGGGTTTTATCGGTGTCGCCATCCTGAGCGGCTTGCCATGGGATTTGATTAATGCGGTGCGTGGACATAGCGCCGACATCGGTTCGACGATCATCCAGTTAGCGCAGCACGGCTTGCTTCAAATCGACAAGGGCTACGTGACCGCGCCCGACTGGCTGGTGCAGATCGAGTTCCCCTGGCGCGTCATGTTCGGGACGATCATCACCTATGCGGTGGCGGCTTGTTTCAAGCGGAAGAAAGTTTGACGGAATTAGCCCCAACGAGATTAAATGCCTCACTACTTTCAAAAATTCCGTTAATTCCGTAATTCCGTCAAAAAATCATTCATCCCTTGCCGCGCGGCCAAGCAGGTTCTTCACCGCTTCGATGGGGGGCACACCTTGATAAAGCACGGCATGAAGCTGGGTCACGATCGGTTTGGAATCGGCGGGGATGTTATTGTTAAGATGAACGGAAAGGGTGGTTGGAAATCCCTCGCAGACGCCGTTCAGCTTGGGCAAAATTTGTTCGACGGAAAGCCCCTGCGCAAGCAACGCCCCGAAACGAAAATTACGGCTTTGTTCACTGGTGGCCGTCAGCATCAGGTCACCCAGCCCGCTTAATCCGGCGAACGTCTCGGCTTTTGCGCCCGCATGGACACCAATGCGTGTCATTTCGGACAAGCAGCGGGTGATCAAGCCGGCGAGCGAATTTTGTCCAAGCTTGAGCCCGTGGCAGGTTCCCCCCCGCGATGGCATAAATATTTTTTAAGGCACCGCCTAATTCCACGCCGATCAAGTCGGAGGTGCGATAGGTGCGAAAGCTTGGCTGATGAAGGATGGCCTGGAATTCCTTGGCTAGATCATCGCTTTGTGCCGCGATGGTGCAGGTGGCAGGAAGACCCGCAGCGATCTCGGAAGCAAACGTGGGACCGGAGAGCGCGGCCACTCGCGATTCGCCCCATACTTCCGTGATGATCTGGCTGACACGCTGTCCGCTCGCGATTTCGAGACCCTTGCTCAGGCTCAGCACAGGTACTCCCGGTGGAGAAAAATGCTCCAGGGTTTCCCGCACATGCTGCACGGGCAGCGCGAGCAGGATGTAATCGGGTTTGGTTGGGGGCCATTGTTTGTCCGAATGGGAGACGAAGGTCACCCGATGCCCCAGGCGTTCCGTAACCTGGCCGATGGCGCGGCCCCATGCTCCATGTCCTAAAATAATGATGTTCATGCGCTGCTTTTTTTTTGAAGATGAAGAGCCGAGGCGGGGTTCAGTTCCCGCCAGGAGTCGTTGAATATTGGATCGGTGACGCCAGGTGGCAAGCGTGGCGGCAAGCGTGGCCAAGCCAAAGTAAACCCATTGTTGCGGATAAAACCAGGCTGTTGCCAGGGGCAGGGAGGCCGAAGCCAGCAGTGATGCAATGGAAACGATGCGGCAGGTAAGTACCGCAATGATCCAAAGCGAAAGAGCGACGACCAGCACCCAAGGTAAAAGCGCTCCCAGCATCCCCGCCGAGGTGGCAATTCCTTTTCCGCCTTTAAACCCAAGCCACGGCGTATAATTATGACCGAGAATGACAGCCATGCCGCACAGTACCAACAGCAATGAAACGGTCCATGCCCCGTTTTCAGGGAAAGCGAAACTTCGCAAGAGATAGAGCGGCAGGAAGCCTTTTAGGAAATCGCAGCCAAAGGCGAAAAATCCCCAGTTACGCCCCATGACCCGACCCACATTAGTCGCTCCAATATTACCGCTGCCATGCTGCCGGATGTCGATGCCGCGTGATCGACCCAGGAGATATCCGGTCGGAATGGAGCCGATCAGGTAAAAAAGCACCGGCCAAAGCCATGGCAAAACATTCGGTGTCATGTGGTGTTCAATACGAGGCTGCGGCGTGGGGGCAAGCAGATTCCGATAAAATCGACAAAAACCGCCTCAAAAAAATGTTTTTAGCCTGCATAGTCCGGTCTATGGTTTGTCCTTCATGAAGATCGCGCTGCTCCACTATTCCTTTTGGCCGGAAGCGGGCGGGGTCGAACATATCGTTCGCGATCAGGCCAATATGTTGCTGCGCGCCGGGCATCAGGTAAAGGTTCTTGCCGGCACGGGTCTCGATACGGGCGAGAATTATGGATTCCTGGTGGTGCCGGAACTGGCGCCTGATTACGAATTGAATGTGAGTGTCCGTTCCGTCCTGGAACGCGGACAGGCAGACCAGAATTTCAGTAAATACCGATCGATTTTGGTGGAAGCCCTGGACGCTGCCCTGGACGGAGTGGATGTGACCTTCGTTCACAATATTTTCACCATGCATTTCAACCTTGCGCTCACCCGGGCGCTTCACGACCTGGCCCCCCGTCATAAAATGGTGGCGTGGACGCATGACATGGTGGCCACCAATTCCGATTACACACTGCCCAATCCCACTCAGCCGCCATGGAACCTCATGCGGACCAGTTCACCTGAAGTGACTTATGTGGCCATCTCGAAACTTCGGGCTGATGAGCTTAAGACGCATCTCAAACCGCCGGTGTCACCGCATGTCGTGCCCGATATGATCGATCCGGTTCGTCTTTTCAGCCTTACTCCGGAGATGCGTGAATCACTCGCCTCGCTGGATATTCCGAACCGTGAATTTGTTT
>JABDGH010000006.1:1688-69375 GCA_013286145.1 Verrucomicrobiota bacterium | reverse complement strand
TTAACGCTTACTCGTTGACCCTTACCCTGATGCTTGCACCGCTGGTGATCGTCGGTTTTTTATGCGGGCGTTATATTGCCAGTCGTATGCCGCAGAAAATCTTCGAGATGTTTCTGCTCGCCTGCACGGCGGTGGGAGCGCTGAGGCTGGTGTGGTAGCAAGTTAGTCCATCTAAATTGACGGATTGAGAAATATCAGAATCCAGAGCATCTTTATGAGACATGGATACCGTGATTTAACTGGTTGATTTATTTTATGACCCTCCGTCGCGCACCAACGCTCAATCTCCCGAACCAGCTTACCGTTTTGCGGTTGGGCATGTGCGGACTGCTGCTGATTTCCATGTCGTTTGCATGGCCCTATGCGGCGACGACAGCGCTCGTGATTTTCGCGTTGGCGAGCCTCACCGATTGGCTCGACGGGGCCATCGCCCGTTCGCGAAACCTGGTCACCGACCTGGGCAAGCTTCTCGATCCGCTCGCGGATAAAGTCCTCATCATTGGCGCGCTGGTCAGCCTCGTGGATCGTCACATCGCCCCCATGTGGATGGTGGTCATCATTATTGCGCGGGAATTTCTCATCACAGGCCTGCGCATCATTGCAGCGCACAAGCAAAAGATTCTCGCTGCGGAACGTGTGGGCAAACACAAGACCATCTCGCAAATCGTGGCGATTCTGGTTTCGTTGACTTACCTCAGCCTCGGGGAGTTTCACTTGCAAGGCAGTTTTCCCGCTTCTTTTCTTGGGGCGGCACAAATGCCGCTCTACTGGATTGCACTGATCATCACGGTTCTCTCCGGTGCGATTTATTTTTGGAAAAATGCCGGTATGCTTAACGAATCGATGGAAGCGGTTTCGTTTTCTGAAAATCGGCCCGCTGCGATTCCTGATCCCGAATCTCCCACGCAGGCCGCTTCCCCCCCGGCCAAATCAGGCACTCCGGCTTTCAAGGAATGGGAGGCCGTGGTCGAAGCGCTTGGCCAGGGTGCGCAAATTATTATTCTGCGCAAGGGAGGAATCGCCGAAGGCCGTGCCGGTTTTCAGCCCGTGCATCCCAAGTTCTGGCTTTTCCCAACCCGTTACCATCAACAGTGGGAGAAAACAAAACCCGAGTTGCGTCACCTTGTTGTCTCTCAATCGGGTGCAGCGAATGAAATTACCCTGCAATATTTTGCTGAAATCACCGACGCCATTTATCTTACTTCATGGGAACAGGTGGCGCGATTGAGTGATGTCCATTTCTGGAGCGAGGAAATTCTGCGCGAGCGTTTTGACTACCATGATCGACCAGGCATGGAGGCTGGACTGCACCTGCTGATCGTCCGCGTCTCGAAAACCAATCTTCCGCATCGACTGAAACCCTCGACCGAATATGAAGGCTGCAAATCGTGGATCGAGGTGCCTGTCGATTGGTCCCAGGACATTGCGACACCCGTCGTCCGCACTGAGGAATTCGCCACGCGCCGCAGCCGGATTCTCGCTGCCGTTGCCGTGCCGATCGCCGCTGCGGTATGAGCGCGCTGGTTTTCCTTGCGCCCGGTTTTGAGGACATTGAGGGAATCACTGTCATTGATATTTTGCGGCGTGCGGAAATCGAAACGATCGTTGCCGGATTAATCCCCAATCCAATTACTGCGGCACGACAGACCCGGCATATTGCCGACATTCTTCTGGCGGATGTAGATCCCCAGCGTGAATTTGAAATCGTCATCCTTCCCGGTGGTGCGGAAGGAGCGAAACATTTGGCGGAAAGTCCTCTCGTTCGTGACTGGCTTTTTCGTCAGCGTGAACGCAATCAATGGGTCGCTGCCATCTGCGCGGCGCCGACTGCATTGCTCGCGCATGGCTGGCTTAAACCGGAAGAAAAAATCATCAGCCATCCGACGGTGCAGGCGCAATTTTCCGCTGGACAGGTTCAAGTGACGAAGCGGGTTGTGGTTGATGGGAAATTGATCACAAGCCTGGCGGCGGGAAGCGCGATGGAATTTGCTTTTGAAATTGTCCACCAGTTACGTGGTGCGGATGCCGTCAAGCAGGTGAATCAGGGCGTCTGCGCCGTGATGTAACAAAACAACCGGAGATACCGTCGGTATCATCCGTGTGCCAGAAGTCGTTCTGCCTCTTCAAGCGCCCTGCGGCTTCCTTCCGTGTCGCCCAATTCATGTCGCACGGTTCCGAGATTATGCCAGGCGCGTGCCAGTTCGGGGTCGAGAGTAACGGCCTGCTTATAATGATCGCGGGCCTCCTCAAGATCTCCCAGTTGATGATGGGCTACTCCCACATCGAGCCAGATCACGGCCCGTTCCGGAGTGAATGCCAGCGCCTTTTCGTAGGAGCGGATGGCTTTTGCATACTCTCCTTTTTCGTAAAGATTGTAGGCCATTTCGTTCCAGGCCAGGGCGGGTAGCTCTATTTCACCTGTGGGTGTGGCGGCCAGGTTACAGACTTGCAGCGCTTCATCGAGGCGTTGGGTTCGGGCCAGGACCATGGCGAGATAATGTCCGGCCAGCGGGTAACCGGGCTGCCATTCCAGCACCTTGCGAAAGGCCTGTTCGGCTTCGCCAAGCTTGTTTTGTTGAAAATAAATCGTGCCGAGCTTGAAAGAAGGATCGGCGTACTCTGGTTTGAAATTGATCGCGCGATGGCAACAACGCTCGGCTTCTTCCAGTTGATCGAGCGCGCAAAGCGATCCCGCTAAATTATCCCATGCCCGCGCATAATCGGGTTTCAACGTCACGGCGCTGTTCAGCGAATTGACGGATTGCTCGAACTCGCCGAGCTGAAATTGCAGGGCGCCGAGGTTGCACCAGATTTTGGATTGTTCAGGATCGAGTTCGATCGCGCGCAGGTAACACTCCAGCGCCGGTTGCAGCATTCCCCCCTCATGTCGGATCATGCCGCAGTTGAACCAGGCCTGAAGATTCTTGGGATTAAGTTCACACGCACGTTGATACGCGCTCACGGCACGCGCGTTGTCATGATTATTCTGGAAGGCGAGGCCGAGGTGAAACCAGATTTCGCTGATCTGATCCTTGGGCAGAGATTCGGCTTCGATCTCTTGCAGATGATCCTCCGCTTCCGATAGCGATCCGGCCTCGATCCATTGAAAGATGGCTTCAGGCCCGGCAGGAACCGGTTTGACGGGCAATTTTAGCGGAGCGGTCTTTATCCCCGGACGGTGTTCGGCCAAAGACTTTTCGATCTCTTCCATCATCGTCATGACCAGGCTGCTTCGTGCCGCAACCTCGAGCCGTGGGACTTCATTCGGATTCGCCGAAGGATTGATAATAATTCCCTGCGCTTCCAGCGTGGCAAGCAGCAGGGTGATGTGGCCCTCGAGAAATTCAAGCCATTGGGAGGCCGCAATGGAACGGGGCAACCGCATGGCCCGTGGCGCGGTTTCACATAGTGCGGTCGCGCGCGCCAACAGCCGGGCCATGGCTTCGTCGAGTTTCTTTTGCGTCTCGGGCCATGAGGTGTCGCTTGAAGCGTTTTGCGGGGCTTGAATCCGACCGCGATCCAGGGTCAGGCGTCCGGTGCGTTTGATCAACGCGGAGGCGCTGGGACGGTGATGGGTTGGACTTTTGACGCCCATCGACTCCGGTGCGATAACGTCACCCAAATCGCTTGCCGGTTCGGCAGGGCGGGAGATGGTTTCCCCACTTTTTGTGTCCAGCCGCTTGATCGCCTCCACGAGCTTTTTTTCAATCTGTTCATCTTCAGAACCGAGCGACAGCGCGCGTTCATAAACGGCATGGGCCGCCTTGTACAATTCAAAATCTTCCTCGAGATGAAGCCCGAAGCGATAGAGCAGGGCGGACGATTGAGGATCCCGCGCGAGACGGGAGATCGTCTCTTTTTGCCGCACCATGAGGGGGATGGAAACCACCGAGAGCGAGGGTAGGGGTTCCTTGCTGCCGGTGGCACGTTGCTTGAGCCTGGCTTCTTCGTAAGCTTCCTTGGCCTGCTCGCGTCGCCGGTTCCAAATCTGTTCGATGGCGGCGACGATTACCTGCAGCGTTTGCAGCGTATCGACCGATTTTTGATCGAAACAAAGAATGAGAAGCTGACGCCAATGCCGCAGTTCCACCGGGTCATGCTCAATCTTGCCCAAAATATCCTGGGCGGCTTGCGTGGTAGAATTCATGAAAACACCGACATGTATCTTACGTTGTGCGAATATAAGATCGGCTGCAAGACCGGACAATTAATTCTTGAAAATAGTGTCTCAGGTTAATGCAAATATCACATGGTAATATATTGAGCGCCCCTGAAAATTGGAAATGCAAAAGACCTTGTTTTTCCAGTAAAAATATCTGCTCAATCCTAAACAAGACAGCTAGGATTACTTTTTATGTCCGACGCCCTCACGCCCATGATGCAGCAGTATCATCGGCTTAAGCGCGAAATTCCGCCTGATGCCATGCTTCTTTTCAGGTTGGGCGATTTCTATGAAATGTTCTTCGGTGATGCCGAGGAAGGTTCGCGCTTGCTCGACTTGACCCTGACTCAACGACAGGGAACGCCGATGTGCGGCATGCCCTACCATGCGGCAGAAGGTTACATCGCGCAGATTCTTAAGGCAGGACGTCGCGTGGCTATTTGCGACCAGATGGAGGCTCCACGACCTGGTCAGGTGGTGCGGCGTGAGATCACGCAAATCCTCACGCCGGGCAGCATCCTCGATGCGGGGCAACTCGAACCCAAGCAGAATAATTTCATCACCGCCATCGCACCAGTTCCGGACGGTTTCGGCGTGGCTGCGCTCGATTTGACCACGGGAGAATTTTTCGCGGGTGATTTTCCGACCGCCGAGGCCCTGCGCGATGCCATCGGGCGACTCAGCCCTGCCGAAGTCGTGGTGGCCCAGGGCCATCGCATTGATCTGGAGACATCGGCTCTCTCCAACGGTTCGCGGCTCACCTATCTTCTTGTCGAGCACGATGCCTGGAGTTTTGCTCCCGAAGCGGCGGAACATACCTTGCGGGATCACTTCAAGACCGCGTCGCTTGATGGGTTTGGCCTGGCCGCTGGCGGTGCGAAAGGTGCTCCGACGGTTACGGGAGCGCTAAGTGCGGCGGGCGGGTTGCTCCATTATCTCAGCCATGAATTGCGTCGTTCTTTAAGTCACGTCCACAGCCTGCGTCTGTGGCAGCGCGAAGATATTCTCATTCTCGATGCAGCCACACGTCGTAACCTCGAGATCATTGACCCGTTGCGCGCGGGTGGAAGCCAGACGACGCTCCTGGCGGCGGTGGATCGGACGGTGACGGCGGGCGGTGGCCGGCTTTTGCGGCAGTGGTTGCTGGCTCCTTTGCGGGATTTGGCTGGGATCGAACGTCGCCAAGGCATCGTTGCCTGGGCCAAGACCCATCAACAGGAACGCGATGCCTTGCAGGAACGATTGCGGCAGGTGCGCGATGTGGAAAGATTGATCGCGCGGCTGGTTCAAGGCAGCGGCAATGCGCGCGATTTGATCGCCCTGCGCGTCTCGCTTGAGCAACTACCCGGCCTGCGCGAATCCCTAGCTTCTCACACTGTTCCCGCTTTGCGTGGACTGGGTGAAAAAATCATGCCGCTGCCGGAATTATCGGAACTCTACAGCCGCGCCCTCGCGGACGATCCGCCGATTGTGTTGAAAGAGGGTGGCCTGATTCGTTCCGGATATAACGCCGCGCTGGATGAGTTACGCGCGGCGTCGGTGGAGGGGCAGGAATGGCTGGCCGATCTCCAGCGCCGCGAGCAGGAGCGAACTGGTATCCGCTCCCTTAAGGTGCGCTACAATCAGGTTTTCGGTTATTACATCGAAATCAGCACGGCCAACCTTGGAGCGGTTCCCGCCGACTACACGCGCAAGCAGACCCTCGCCAACGCGGAACGTTTCGTGACGCCCGAACTCAAGGAGATGGAGTCGAAAATTCTCGGCGCACAGGAGCGGTCGCGCCAACTCGAATACGAACTTTTTATTGATCTGCGCGCGGCGGCGGTTCCCCATTTGCGCACGATCCAGGAGACCTCGCGCGCGCTTCACGAGATCGACGTGCTGCTCGGTTGGGGCGCGCTTGCGCAGGAACGCGATTATGTCCAGCCCGAGATGAACGATGGCGGGTTGCTCGTATTGGAAGAAGCGCGGCATCCGGTTTTGGAACAACTTCCCGCCAATGAAAAATTTGTGCCCAATGATGTCCGGCTCGAGGTCGAAACCGAGCGTTTGGTTATTCTCACCGGGCCGAACATGGCTGGCAAAAGCACCTACATCCGGCAGGTCGCCGTGCTCGCGTTGCTTGCTCATTGCGGCTGCTTTGTTCCGGCTCGACGCGCGGTGGTCGGATTGCTCGACCGCATTTTCACCCGTGTCGGCGCCAGCGACGATCTCGGGCGTGGCCAGAGCACGTTCATGGTGGAGATGAACGAAACGGCGAACATCCTCAATCACGCCACCAGCCGCAGCCTTGTGATTCTCGATGAGATCGGACGCGGCACGAGCACGTTCGACGGGTTGAGCATCGCCTGGTCGGTGGCCGAATACCTCAACACCACGCTCCGCGCCCGCACGCTTTTCGCGACCCATTACCACGAACTGACCGAACTGGCCCGGCTCTTGCCCGCGACCAAGAATTACAATGTTGCCGTGCGCGAATGGGGCGACCACATCGTTTTTCTGCGCAAGATCGTGCCGGGCGGCACGGACAAAAGTTACGGCATCCAGGTCGCGCGTCTCGCGGGCCTTCCGGCTCCCGTGCTCAAGCGCGCCAAGGAAATCCTGCGCCAACTCGAGGAGGGACACCTTGACGACACGGGCCAGCCGAAACTCGCCCGGGCACGCCAGAAGAAAGAAAAAGCCCGCGAAGTCCTCCGCGAACTCGATCTTTTTGGGCGCGGCGGGGATAGCAGTGGAGGGCCATAAAGAAGAATCGGTTCAGCAGAACACACTCGACGGAACCGACACTCTCGTTACATTGGCTCTGCAATGGTGCTTTCCAGAAATGAAATTCGTTCACGCGCCATAGCTTTCTCTCGCGATTGGTCTTCTGCCAAAAGCGAATCGGCTGATCGCCAGACTTTCTGGAACGAATTTTTTGAAGTCTTCGGCCGCAAACGCCGTCAGGTCGCCAGCTTTGAGGAGCCCGTCAAGAAACTCTCAGGCGACTGGGGTTTCATCGATCTTTTCTGGCCCGGAACGCTGCTCGTCGAACACAAGTCCGCTGGTCAGGATCTCAGCAAAGCCCACGCGCAGGGCATGGCCTACATACGGGGACTGATCGATAGTGGTCGCGAAAATGAAGTTCCACGTTACCTGATCGTCAGCGATTTCGCCCGCATCGCCCTTCACGACCTCGAACCGGAACAAGACCCCGATTTGCCGTTGCTCAAGCGTCTGCCACCATCCATTGAGTTCACTCTGGCCGATTTTCCCAAGGTCATCCATGCCTTCGGGTTTATCGCCGGATACCGTACCTACCGAGTGAAGGAGGAGGACCCGGCTAACATCGAGGCGACTGAATTGCTCGCCAAGCTGCACGATGTCCTGGAAGATGGCGGTTATCCCAAGGCAGACATTGACCGCTTTCTTGTCCGTATTCTTTTCTGTCTTTTCGCGGAGGATACCGACATCTTCCCGCCTGATGCGTTCCAAGGCTTTCTCAAAAATCACACCACAGAGGATGGTGCAAACCTCGGCCCGGAACTGGAAAGGCTCTTTAGTGTTCTCGACACACCGGAAGACAAGCGTCAGAAGAATCTACCGGAAGACCTGGCTGATTTGCCTTACGTCAATGGTCGGCTCTTCCATGAGCACCTTGCCTTTGCCGACTTCAACAGTGACATGCGCAACCAGTTACTCATTTGCACCGCGTTCAAGTGGTCCCGCATCTCCCCCGCCATTTTTGGTTCGCTTTTCCAAGGAATCATGGAGAAACGGGAAAGACGGCAAATTGGTGCACATTACACCAGCGAACGCGACATCCTGAAGGTCATCCGTTCTCTCTTTCTGGACGACCTTCAGGCCGAATTTGAAAAGATTCACAAGAGTAAAGCGCATGGGCGCGAAGCAAGGTTAGAAGAATTTCAAAAAAAACTTGCGAGCCTACGCCTGCTCGATCCCGCTTGCGGCTGCGGCAACTTCCTCATCCTCGCCTACCGGGAATTACGTGATCTTGAAATTAAAGTTCTGATGGAACTACATCCGGGTGGCCAGCAGGTAATGACACTGGAAGACGTCAACCGCCTCTCCAAGGTTGATGTGGATCAGCTTTACGGAATCGAAATCCTCGATTGGCCTTCCCGCATTGCGGAAGTCGCGGTTTGGCTGATGGATCATCTGATGAACCAAAAACTTTCCACCGCCTTCGGACAACTTTATCAGCGTTTTCCGCTCCTCAAATCAGCCACCATCGTCACCTCCAACGCCATACCTCTTGATTGGAAAACAATTCTCCCACCGACTGACAACGTTCTCATTCTCGGTAACCCGCCGTTTGTGGGGAAACACTTGATGAATGCGGATCAAGCCGCAGATATGGAGTTAGTTTGCGGTAATGTAGAGGGAGGAGGAGTTCTTGACTATGTTACAGCCTGGTATTTTAAAGCTGCAGAATACATTCGGGGTACAAAAATCCGTTGTGCTTTTGTTTCCACCAATTCAATTACCCAGGGAGAACAGGCAGGACCACTTTGGAATTTTCTCTTCCAGCGTTATGGCTTGAAAATCCACTTTGGTCATCGGACTTTTTCATGGATCAGCGAGGCCCGTGGCAAGGCACACGTCCATGTGGTTATCATTGGCTTTGGGCTTTTTGATTGGCCTGATAAACGGCTTTATGACTATGCCGTTGACTCAGACCATCCTCTAATTTCCAATGTGGTGAATATTAGTCCGTACCTCGTCCAAGGGCCGGATTTGGCTCTTTTATCCCGTTCAACGCCTATTTCCGATGTGCCTGAATGCCAGTACGGTAATAAACCGACTGATGGTGGCCATCTCATCATTGAAGAAGAGGATCGCAAAGAATTTTTGGCTAAAAATCCGGAAGCCCGGAAATACATCAGACCGCTTCTTTGTGCGGAAGAATATCTGCATGGTATTCCGCGTTGGTGTCTTTGGCTAGTCAACGCAGCACCCCAGGACATTCGTAACTCACCGGGAATAAAACAGCGCGTCGAAGCAGTACGTGACTTCCGTCTCGCCAGCAAAAAAGAACCGACGCGCCGGAAGGCTGCCGAATCGACCCTTTTTGCTGAAATTCGTCAACCAACAAAAGAATTTATTGTTATCCCTCAGCACACTGGAGAAACAAGGCTTTATATTCCCTTTGGTTATTTCAGTCCACGTTATATTTTACACAATAGCTGCACAGCTTTACCTAACGCCACGCCTTATCACTTTGGTGTCCTTTCCAGCGTCATGCACATGGCGTGGATGAAGCAGGTTTGTGGACGACTTGAATCGCGCTACCGCTATTCAAATTCCCTTGTATACAACAACTACCCTTGGCCAGAGGAAGCGACCGATACCCAAAAGGTCAAAGTTGAGCAATGTGCGCAAGCCGTGCTCGACGCTCGCCAGCCTTTCCTCGATGCAGGCCAGACCCTGGCCGACCTTTACGACCCGCTCACCATGCCCGGTGTGCTGCTGAAAGCGCACCAAGCCCTCGACCGCGCCGTGGATCGTTGCTACCGCAAGGAAGTTTTTGAAAATGACCGCCAGCGCGTCGAATTCCTTTTTGCCCTTTACCAAAAGCTCACCGCGCCTCTTGTCGCAGCGATGGCTCCCAAGCGGACAAGGCGTTCCAAGGCGTAGCCTGATTCAGGTAGCCGCCGATGGCCCATGGCGGTCGGAAGAGAAGACGTCTCCGCCATCCACCGTCGCTGGGACAGCGACGGCTACCCCGGCGGTCGTTGACCGCCGAAAAAAGCGGCTGCCTCCTGCGCGCTACGCGCGCCCGGACAAGCAAGTTGTCCGGGCCACCCGAAAAGGCACCGCCTCGGGGCCCGAGGCGGCTACCTTGGGTAGGGACGCGAGTCCCTTCGCGTCCCATGAATCATTCGGACTTTTTAGAACGGGATATTTTCGCGCTTGCTCTTTTTACACTTTTAGCGTTAATTTTAACCCATGAAACGAATTCTCGCTCTCGCCTTTCTTTTGGCGGTACCCCAGTTCATGGCTCACGCCGATATTTCCATGCCCGTGCGGGATTCCTTTTATGACAAGCTCGGTCGCGGCTTGGCGAATCTCACCACCGCACCCTCCGAACTGCTCGATTCCCAATACGGCATGATTGAAACCGACGGCGCCACGGTCGCTTTCTTCAAGGGCTTCCTCGTCCAGGGCACCTCCCGGATGATCATGGATATGGGCCATGGCGTATTTGATATCGTCACCTCTCCTTTCCCGACCCAGGACTACTATTCGTATCGCAGCATGAAATTGCCGCCCTACGATTCCATGGTGGTCAACGATTATCCCCCGGCCGATTTGAAGAATTGGTACTAGGATTTCGCAAAGCAGCCGCGAATCTAGCGGCGGCTTGATTTCTTTACCGCCGTGCGCAGCACCGTCCATTAACTTGAACGAAGATGCCATTCCCGTGCCGTCGCGCGGAGAACAAATCGACGCCACCATCGAAAAAGTAATTTTTGGCGGGGACGGCCTGGCCCGCATTCAGGATCGGTTTGTTGTCTTTGTGCCGTTTACCGCCGAGGGAGATCGCGTGCGGGTTCGAATCACGGAACGCAAAGCGCATCATGCCCGTGCGGAAGTGGTGGAAATTCTCAATCAAGGTCCGATGCGGGAAACGCCGCCGTGTCCTTATTACGCGCGATGCGGCGGGTGCCAGTATCAGCATCTTACTTATGCGGAAGAGCGCCGGTTAAAGGAAAATCAGGTTCGCGAGGCATTCTCGCGCGTGGGCAAAATGCCGGATGCCCATGTCCTGCCGATTATCGCCGGGCCAAATCCCTACGGCTATCGCAATCGGATCACCGTCCATGCCGAGGCGGGTCGGATCGGTTTTCGCGGCGTGAATGGGCGCGACCTGATCGACATCCGTGCCTGCGCTCTCGCACGTCCCGCAGTGAATGACGAACTCACGCGCCTGCGTCAGGGCCAACCGGCTGATGGCCATTATTCACTGCGCGATTCGACCGTGCCGCCGAGCGGCTTTTTTCAGGCCAATCACGAATTGCGCGAAACCTTGCGCGAGTTGATTGCCTCTGCGCTTCCTGAACGTGGCGAAACCCTGCTCGAGGGTTATTGCGGCGGCGGATTTTTCACCGAGATCGTGGCGGGCCGGTTTCAACGGGTCGTCGCGGTTGATGACGATTCACGTACCTTGCGCGATGCGCACCGGCTTGGATTAAATAATGTCGAATGGCGTCACGCCGATGTTGCCATTGTCCTGCCGGATGAACTGAGATCACTTGCGGGCAAGGACACCGCCGTGTTGCTCGATCCGCCGCGCGAGGGACTTCCCGTGCGGCTGACGGAAGCGCTCTGCCTCGATCCGGTGCCACATCTCACCTATGTTTCCTGCGATCCCGCCACCCTGGCTCGCGATACGCGGATGCTTTCCCGGCAGTACGAACTCATTTCCGTGCAACCGATCGACCTCTTTCCCCGCACCGCCCAGATCGAATGCGTCAGCGTGTGGAAACGGCGTTCATTGTAGTTATAAGGCTCTTTCCGAATAGTCATTGCCAACTACTTCCGCTAATCTGGGGTGATGTTGGGGGATACATGGCAACACCTGGGGCAATCCGGGATTATTATTTTGTTGGTGGCGGCGAATGCTTTTTTCGTCGCGACCGAGTTCGCCTTTGTCAAAATCCGTGGATCGCAGCTCAAGTCGATGCGGGTGAAGGGAAAGAAGGACTGGCGGCTGGGCCTCGCGATTCGGGTGACGACGCATTTGGATCGCTACCTGTCGGCCACCCAGCTCGGCATCACGCTGACCAGCCTCGCCTTGGGATGGGTCGGCGAGCCGGTGGTGGCGAAATGGCTGCTCAAGCCGATCACGCACCTGGATGCGGCCTTTGGCATCCTGGCCGTCCTGCACATCTCGCGCGACACGGCGGTCGCCTCCATCAGTTACGCGGTGGCATTTGCGGGCATCACCTTTATTCACATTGTGCTCGGGGAATTGGTCCCGAAATACTTCGCCATTCAACGTCCGCGCACTGTGATCATGTGGGTCGCCGCGCCGCTCGTCCTTTTTTATCACATCTGCTACCCGTTCATCTGGCTGCTTAACCGCACCGCGAACCGGCTCCTGATGTGGATGGGTATTCCGCCGACGAAGGAATTCGACCACGGTTTCAACCAGGAAGAACTGCAATACGTGCTGATGAATTCGCGCCATGTCCATCCCTCGGACGAACTGGTGAACAAGATCATGCTCAAGGCAATCCGGCTGAAGGAGACGACCGCCGAGCAGGTCATGCTGCCACGCGACCAGATCGTCGTGCTATGGCGGGATCGCTCGTTGACGGAAAATATGGTGGTGGCGCAAAAATCGGGTTACAGCCGGTTGCCATTTTGCGGCGATACGCTGGATCAGGTGCTGGGCGTGATTCATGTGAAGGAAATGCTCTGGCAACACCAGGTGCTGGGAGAGCATACGAATCTCTCGGCCATCGTGCGTCCGATCCTTACGTTCATGGCCAAGACGCGGCTGCCCGCCATGCTCGAACTCTTTCGCCGCTCGCGCAATCATCTTGCCCTTGTGCTCGATAGCGATGAAAAATTGCTCGGATTGGTGAGTTTTGAGGATGTTCTCGAGGAACTCGTGGGCGACATTCGCGATGAATTCGACATCGAAAAAGGCCCGTTTTTCGAGCGAAGCAAAGAGGCCGTTCTGGTCGATGCCGATTTGCCTCTGCGCGACCTGGCGGTGGAAACGGGTTGGCCATTGGCAACTCAAACGACCGAGACCGTTGAGAAATGGGCGATGCGGCATTGGGGTCATCTTCCAGCCACGGGAGCGCAGATCGACATTGAAGGTTTTCAACTCACCGCCACGGAAGTGACCGTGCGACGCATTCGACGCCTGAGGATTGTTCGCCGACTTGTACCACAACCCCCCGATGCGGATGCGGAAACTGCCGTGGAACAAGAACATCTCTCATGAAATTTCCTGAAACTTATCCCCTCGTGGTAGGAACGGTGACGACTCAAGCGGGTTTGCGTTGCCTGACGCGCGCCACTTCGCCAGCCGATGTCATGGAAGTGCGGGTGGACGCGCTTCTCACGCAAAAAACGAGCGTGAAAAAAATCGAGGAAGCATTGAAGAAACGTAAACGCCCGGTGCTGCTCACACTGCGCATTCCGGCTGAGGGCGGTCAGCGCTCCTGGAAAGTGAAGGAACGCCGGGAACTGTTTTTGCAACTGCTGCCTTATGTCGAAGCCATCGATGTGGAACTGGCCACGGCCCGCGCGATGCAGCTGGTTATCGAGGAAGCGCGACGACTGAAAAAAACGATTGTTCTTTCCGCGCACGCCATCAAGCGGCCCGCGCCACGGGGGCAAATTTCGCGCTGGGTCAGGCAGTTCGACCCCAAGCCGCGAACGATTCTCAAGATTGCCGCGCTGATCAAATCGTGGCGCGACTTGCAGCAACTCGCTGCACTGTTGGTCGATCATGCCGACCTGTCGCTGGCCGTCATGGGGCTCGGGACTCACGCCGCACAGTCGCGCTCGGTTCTCACCGCGCTCGGTTCCTGTCTCGTCTATGGGTACCTCGACCAGCCCGCCGCCCCCGGCCAGCCCTCGGCGGTTGAAGTGCGGAAGATGGTGGCAGTATTGAGGTTGATCGGTTGAGCAATGGAAGTGCAAAACGGAACAGTTGTAACTGAGACTTTCTATTGCGACATCAGGGCACACGTTTTTCCGAGCCGTCATCCCGAGCGGAGGTGAGCCTCTACGTATCTATGGTCACATGATCAACCCGAACCGAAGTCGAGGGATATAGCTTGAACTTGGCTAAGATTCGAAATGAGCCGGAAGATTTATTAATTCACGAGGGATCTCATTTTCCGCATGAGCAACAAGCGGGATTTTCTTTCTATGTTTCAAAATCTTATGGCGCCATTTCCACATCTCACTTAACCCGGCCAGATCCTTCGACTTCGCCTCGGGCAAGCCTTGAGCTTAACCAACACTCTGTGGCTCGGCTTCGTTCAGGATGACAGATGGTTTGAAGTTTTTTTCCCTGTTCAACGAGGGGTGACTTGTTCAATACTTAACCCTCTATGCCCGCTAAAATTTATTCCGACAAAGACGCCGATTTAAAAGTGCTCAAAAACAAGACCGTGGCCGTGATCGGCTTCGGTTCCCAGGGCCATGCCCACGCCCTCAATCTCAAGGAGAGCGGAGTCAAGGTCATCATCGGCCTTTACCCGGGAAGCAAATCGATTGAGGCCGCTAAAAAGCACGGCTTCAAGGTTCTCAACAGCGCCGATGCGGTGAAGCAGGCCGACGTCATTTTCATGGCCACGCCCGACCTCGCCATCGCCGGTGTTTATGAGAAGGACATCAAGCCGAATCTCACGAAGGGCAAGACGCTTCTTTTCTCCCACGGTTTCGCGATTCACTTCAAGACGGTGAAGCCGCCGAAAAACGTCGATGTCATCATGGTCGCTCCCAAGGGCCCGGGCCATTTGGTGCGCCGTCAGTACCTGGAAGGCCGTGGCGTTCCTGCGCTGATCGCCGTGTTCCAGAATCCGAGCAAGCAGGCGAAGAAAGTCGCGCTCGCCTGGGCTCGGGGCATCGGTTCCACCCGCGCCGGGGTCATCGAAACCACCTTTAAGGAAGAGACCGAGACCGATCTTTTCGGCGAGCAAGCCGTTCTTTGCGGCGGCACGAGCGCCTTGGTGCAGGCCGGTTACGACACGCTGATCCAGGCCGGGTATCAACCCGAGATGGCCTATTTCGAATGTCTCCACGAATTGAAACTGATCGTCGATTTGATGTACGAGGCGGGAATTTCGGGCATGCGCTTCTCCATTTCCGAGACGGCGAAGTTCGGCGATGTCCTCATTGGGCCGCGCATCATTAACAAACAAGTCCGCGCCGAAATGAAAAAAGTGCTCAAGGAAATCCAGGACGGCACATTCGCGCGGGGCTGGATTCGTGAAGCAAAAACGGGCAAGAAAAAATACCGCAAGCTCCTTGCCGACGGCACCAAGCACCCCATCGAAAAGGTCGGGGCGCGTTTGCGCGGCCTTATGCCGTGGATCGGCAAACGCAATCTCGGTGGCGCGCAGGCTTCCTACTAAAAGTTGTCTAAAGCGAGGAAGGACATGATAAGGATTCTTTTCGTGCTCCTTCTGCCTCTGCTGGCGCTCACTTTCGGGTGGGCGTCGGCAGAGACAACGGATCCCGTAAAAATCGCCAATTTCGAAAAGCGGTTTGCGCAGGGCATCGACCTTGAGCAGCAGGGAAAACTGGCCGAAGCACGCGCTATTTTCGATGGCATCCTGGCCCAGGAACCGAGCGCAAAGGGTTCCCTCCGCGAGGCGGGATTGATCAGTGTCCGGTTGAACGAATTGCCCAAGGCCAGCGATTATTTCGAGAAACTCCACGCGCTGGTTCCCGATTATCCTGCGGCCATCGAATCGCTGATCCAGATCAACCAATCGTTGGGACGCGACGTGAAAGTCGAACGGTTGATAAAGGAGTTCCGGGCCTTGCACGATGGTGGAAAGATTCCGGAATTCAGCAAATCGCTCTGCTTTGTGCGGGAACGCATTCACCACGATCAACAGGAAATAATCATCAGCCAGTTTTTTGATTATACCAAGAATCCCAACACGGTGTGGATGGCCGAGGTCATGGATGCCAATAGACAATTGAAACGACGCTTGCTGCTTAATTACGACCCGGATGCAACCAAGGCGATGCGGGACAAGGATCCCAAATATGCCAACACCGAAGTCTTTACCTGGTTTGAGCACGTGATCAAGGATCAACAGGTCATGGAAATCGACGCTTACCTGCAAATTTTTGCGCTGCCCGATTACAAGAAATTTCGAAGTGCGATGCTGATCATCATGGCCAACACGCCCAAGCCCATTTACTCGCAGGCTGTCGATGCCTCTGCGGCGCAGTAGCCACTGTCTTGGACAGAACCGATTAATTCCCAATAGGCTAGGGTTTGGACGGACCGGGAGGACGAGGCGGACCTGGCGGCATATTTGGAGAAGAAGCCTGTTGGGTTGCCTGCGGAGTCCAAAACTGGTTATGGATAGCGGAATCTGTGGGAGGAATAGGAATGGCTACAGGCGCAGGTCGGTCGGTCACACCGAAACGTGGCGCGTCCTGGGGATAGATTTGCGCCAATAATCTTAACTCAGCCTGGGCCTGGTCATCCCGTTTGTGATCGGCGTAGTGCTGAGCGAGCTTCAACCCAATGCGAATCTGATCCATGGGGGCGGCGCCGAGGGTCATCGCTTTTTTGTAAGCTTTCTCCGCTGCCAGGCCTGCCGAAGGATCCTTCGATTTTTCTAAAAGATCGCCCAGGCCTTCAAGTGCCACGGGACCGGTTTCGGGAGTATCCAAGGAATGTTGCAGGGCATCGGTTGAGGGGGGCATTTTTCCTGTTGCGAACGCGCGTTGGGTTTTTTGCAGGAGAAGCCAGTCGTGATGATCCGAATGGGCCATGCTGGTATCGGCCAACGCATCGGGCAGGGATCGCCGAAAGGGTTGATAGAGCGGATCGCCGACGACGGTCACCATCCAGGAAAGACCTTTTATTGAGGCGTAGACGGCTTCGGCAAAGGAATTTCCATCCAGAAGGCGCTTGGTAAAAATATCCGTGTGCGGCGTCATATCGAGGTAAGGCTCATAGACCATTCCCATGGTGGCCGCTGCGCCGTGAGAAATAAGCGGGCCCACCCAGCCAACGGTTTCGCTGCGAACCGTGCTCGCGCTAAAGGAGTGGAGATGGTAGGCGATGGCACCGGGGACGAAACGATTCGGTGGGGTAATCCAGGGACCCAGGGCATCGCCCTTGTACCAACCGAGATAAAGCGCCACCTGGTCGCAAGGGTCGGTGGCGGGAATGGTATCGAGTTTGTCGTCGAATTTCACGCACCAGCCATCACCAGTCAGCAGGTCATGCGCCCGACGCAGCCAGTTGTCCCCCACGAGGTAGGGATCTTTCACATCCGTGAGACCCCGGCTATCGACCACCGCCAGTCCCGCCAACCGATTCTTCTCGGCGTAAAGACTGTCGTCGATCATCCGACGGACATCCTCCGGCTTTGGGCCGTCGAGACGCGTCACCATGATCATTCTTTTGGCTAAATCGGGTCCTGCGCGATGCAGCCCAGTCATCTTCTCATCAAAAAACGAATTGGGCATGAAGCCGCCGGTAGGCAAACCAAAGATCGGTAAAAGAGCCAGCTCGCTATCGACAGCGGCGGCATTGGTGGCCCATTCCGGCGCGGACTCCAAGCCAGCCTCATGGCTCGATTCAGGAGCAATTTTCAGAGGTACACCGCGTATCAGGACAATGGCCCAGATATGATTGTAGTTGGCGACGAGCAGATCCAGTATCCGGTTGCCCACACGAACGCGCGTGCTTTGGCGTTCGATCCAGTTTTTCTGGCTCATGTAGGTCATAATCGGCTCGCGGATCGTCTCCTCGTATTGCGTGCGCGTGATTTCCTCGTTCGTCGGGCAGGCAATGGAAAGAATATGATCCGCAGCGATACCACGTTTGGTGGCGTAATACGTCGCAAGCTCTTTGCTGTCGGGATCGTCCTGATTGTAAACCACCAACAAATGAGCGGTGAGATTTTCGGGCTGGCCCGGCTGGTTGGTGAGATGAGCGGAAAGATCGGATACAATCCCGGTGTTATCGAGGGGAGTTGTATCTTGATGCAAGGAAAGGCCCTGCTCCGATGGAATGGGCTGCGTCAATTCGGGGTGACTATCGAGAAAAGAGGATGAAACCGAATTGGTGGGAGCCATGGGCTTGCTCAGCCAGGGTAATGCGAGCGGTGTATGCGTTGGCTGCGGATTGCTGTCCGGCGCATTGGTACCCTCTGCGTGAATCAACGATTCCATGCCGATCAGCCAGATGAAAGCCGCCGCACAGCAGACAGATCGCGTAAACAGGATCACGTTGCACTTATTCTAACTCAAATTCGAATTTCATCCCATCATAAGTTACACCGATGCCCTCCGGGAGACCCGCCGTGCGATCGACATGGCTTTTCTCATGGGTCTGATGCGTGAGGAAGGATTGCCGCGCGCCGATGGCCAGGGCTGCCTCCACCGCGCCTGCCACGTTCAGATGCGTGGGATGAGGTCTTTCCCGCAATCCATCAATGATGAGAATTTCCACGCCGGTTACGATTTCGCGAATTGGATCCGGGAGGGCGGCGCAATCGCTGATATACGCAAGCAATTTTCGTCCCCCATTTGAAAAGAGAAACCCCAGGGTCGTCACCGAGCCGTGCGGCACGGGAAGCGGGGTGATCTCCAATCCACCCAGGGCAAATGTTCCAGTGATAATATGAGACACGGTATGCACGTAACCGGGAATCATTTTCTTCGGGTTGAAGGCGTAAAAGAAAATGCGCTCCAACTGCGTCAGCGTATGTTCCGAGCCGTAGATGGGCAACGGGCCTCCCCTCATTTCACAAAAACGGCGCAGATCGTCGAAGCCCATGATGTGATCGGAATGGGGATGGGTGAAGAGCACGGCGTCGAGATGATCCAGACCCTCGCGCAAGGCTTGATTCCGCAGATCGGGAGTCGTATCGACCAAAATTTTCGCATGCGGTGTTGCCAGGTGAATCGAAGAACGCGTCCGGCTGTCCCGCGGATCGGTCGATAGACAAACGGGGCAGCGGCAACCAATCATCGGCACACCCTGGGACGTACCCGAGCCCAGGACGGTGACGATTAATTTGGACGCAGTGCTCTCGGATGACATGGTCTTGAGATTGCCCGGAGTTGGTTAGATTTCACGCCTAAAGCGTAAATTCGTCTTGTTTTCCCTCTTGGCTGCTTTAGCTTCAATTCAAATATGAGATGCCTTGCCCTCATGGGTGCGCTTGGTTTATGGGCTGCGGGTTCCATCGCCATGGCCCAGATTCAAGTTTCGGCCCAGGCAGAACGGACCAACTATCTTCTCTACGAGCGGGTCGATTTGCTCGTCACGGTGGTGAATATTGGCGACACCGATCTTATCCTCAACAATGATGAAGGCCATCCCTGGCTCTCTTTCATGGTCACCAAGCACAACCGCTTGCCCGTATCCCCGGAACATCATGGCGATTTTAATGCGCTCAAGTTGAAAGTGGGCGAGACCAAGACGCTTCGGATCAACCTCACGCCGCTTTTCTCCTTCCGCGAAGAAGGCGAGTACAAGGCATCTGCGGTCATCGACCTGCCCGGCCAGGGCGAAATCATCTCGCCCCCGGTACCCTTCACCGTCCTCAAGGGCCGGAAAATCTGGACCCAGGTGCGCCCCGTCGATGGCTCCCAGCGCACCTATACGCTCCTGTCGTTCTCGCCCAAGCCCGATACCACGGCGCTCTATTTACGCGTGGAAGCGCCCGATGAAAATATCGTTTACGCCAATATCTCGCTCGGGGAAATAATCGCGTCCGTCGAGCCCGACGTCCTTTTCGACCCGAAGGGAAACATCCATATCATCCAGCCCATCGCCATGTCCACCTACCTCTACACCCGGGCCGATGAGGGCGGAAAGGTCCTCGATCAACGCGTCTTCAAAACCTTCCATGAAGTCCGGCCCCGCCTTGCCAAAATGGAAGATGGCAATGTCACGGTTTCCGGCGGAATGGTGCAGGATCCCAGTACGGCTCGTGAAAGACTTTCTGACGCGCAAGGCGTCAAGAAACCTGCGACGCCGGATGCTTCCCTGCAATAAGCCAACCCGCGCGGTTGCCAAAAGGATTGATTCCTCCTTGGGCGTGTGATTTACTTTCGCTCCCCTGTTTTTCCGGAGTAGCTCAGTGGTAGAGCGGTCGGCTGTTAACCGATTGGTCGTAGGTTCGAGCCCTACCTCCGGAGCCTCTTGGAAGCGGCTGTTTTTTCCTTTCTCCTTCGGCAGCGCGATGCAGATAATCTGTGGTGAAATCTGGTTCCAACCACGCGACGTGCTGAAACTACGGGGGGAGGGGGGCATGGGGATGTTCCGTTACAGGGTGGTATGAGGTGGTATGGAGAGGAGTTCGGCGAGGAGGGGGATAGGCTGGCCGTCGGCACCCTTGGCGTGCTGCAGGCGGTGATGGAGCGAGGTGAGTCGCGGAACACCCGGCGGAGTTGTGGCCGGTTGGGTTTCGTTGGTTTTGGAAGAAGAATGAGAATGGAGCGAAGTCATGAAGCCACGATTTTACATCAGCCCGAATGAAACGCGGTAGTCTTAGACCTCTTAAATGGCTTATCCCGCCTAAAATTATAAGCCTTTTAGGCCAGATAAGAAAATGGGGAGGAATTCAGCCGGGAAAGCGAGAAGCCTGACTCGCGACAGCATCGCCGCAGGCGGTGCAATCCCTCCCCGTTCATCATCTTATCCTAAAGATGCCTGTCCCATTTTTCCGGTGTTATCCATTTACGGGGCAATCACGAAAGTGAATTTGTTCGTAAGCTAGCCCAGCATTTTTTCGATCAACCGCAGTCTTCAAAAGCAACACGTGCTTCTTTTCCAAGTCGTTTAAGTCTGACGTAGGGACTTGATCGACATAAGTCTTGAGTGAAACTAAGTCGATAAAAGGCTCGAAGGTGCTTGCGATAAAAAGAGGTTCTGGAGCCGCATCATTGGTACTACTCTCTGTCATCAAAGTGTTTAAAAGAATCAGGGCATTAGCAGGGATTGATGCGAAGGCCACTGCCCATTTCGCCACCTCTTCTCGGGATGCCCAGTTTTGCCATAAGAAAATGGCAGCTACTCCATGTTTGCCTTTCAGCAGAATTCCATCTTGCGCTCGCTTCCTGATTAAACTCAGTCCCATGTCTTCCAACACTTTCGCGTCGCTGGCCAGAACAACATGGTTACGCTCTGGATGCCTCGTCTGCGCGACGGTGTCTTCATGGGAAATGAAAAATAAAACAAGCGAAAAACCGGTCGTTTCTGCGATTGCTGTTTTTATCAATTGCGTCCGAATGGCAACCGATTCGTTGAGAAGCCTAAAGTGGATAAATCGAAATGCTGTGACTTGGGCATCGAAAAGGCCTGGGCCGAAGCTTACTTTGGGAAATTCATCGGCAACATCGAATAAGGCGGTGACAATCGGCAGTAGAGCCACAGAGGATACGCTGTTACGGGCCGCAAAAAGATGAGTGAGAAGTTCTTCCAGTCTCCCTTCATTGATCGCCGAACGAAGAGCAATACAGGCTTTCTCCCGGTCTCCAGCCACAGCCAAGAAATCACGCCATCTGGAAGCAATGGCATTTTTCAAGTCGAGGCTCCCTCGAAAATATTTATAAAAGTGGTCGGAATGGCAAAGTCGAAGTTCCTTTAGAAAATCATCTTGGGTTCCTGGATAGCCATAAACTTCGGGGAAAAGATTTTTCAAAATGGCTGTGAGAGCAGCTTTCTTTACGGTGCTTCTAACGTCCTCTTCGATAATGGTATCCAAGTGAATCTTGGTTTCTTCCAGGACTTTTTTTCCTCTCCACACACGCGCCATTGCACTCTGCTCATTCCAGTCTGAGCTTTTGGCAAGAGCCGTATACGCAGGGTTGTCGAACATCCGCAGAACCTCAATTGCCATGAGATCGAGTGGATTCACCTCCAGTACGTTTTCCTTCAATTGGAGTCGGAAATAGAATTTGAAGCTGCTCAAGAAGCGATTTATGTCCCTAAGATTTTCAAAGTAGGGCCACAGACCGTCTGAAAATAAAATGTTCCATCGGCTTTTGTCCCATTCAATTTTGGGGTTTCCCTCGCTCAAAATGGTGTTAAGGCCGTTGAGAAGGATGGGGCGAATTTGATCGTCGAACGGAATCGGCGTTTCCCACTCCACCTGAACGATTTTTCGCAAATACTTGGAGCCATCTTCCGATACCAATTTTCCAATGGCTGTTGTGACGACTGATTTCTGAAACATGAGAAAAAACACGATGTTTGGAAGTTTAATGTTTGCTTTGATGAGCTGGAAAAGCAGCGCAATTTCCGTGTCAGTCAGTCGATCAATATCGTCGATAAAAATGATGATTGGTCGGTCTAGTTTTTTTAGTTCAATGGCAATTTCATCGCGGAGATCATCCAACGTTTCATCTGGTTGGTATTCCTTAAGGAGTTTGGCGATTGCCTCTGGAATTTTTAAAAGAGGAGAGACTACCGCGAGCGTTACAAGTACATAGGCACTGACTGTAAGCCAGTCCTTTTGAAGCTGATTTCTTGCTCCTATACCGAAAAGAGCAACAAGTCCGATAATCGCGGGAATCCATCCAGGCAGTGTCGTACTTACTATATTTGCTGACTTGAGCGTAAGGCCTAGTCCAAGCCATCGATTGAGGAGGCGCCGGGTCCATTTCTTTCGATCCGTCTTTCCGAACAGCGTGCCGATCTGTCGAAAAAAGCCTTCAAATACTTTCTCCTGCCCAGACCATTCCCAAGGGTTATAATCAACAATGAGTGCGTCGGGATCTGATTTTCTCAAGTGATGCTTGATGAAGTTGGCAAGAGTTGATTTTCCACTTCCCCACTCTCCGCACAGACTGACAACTAAGGTTTCTTTGTTGCGCCAATTAATTAACGCACGCGCAATTTCCTCAGAGAATCCCGACCGATCCAATTGATCTTCGCTGGGGAATTCTTTCGGGGCATCCGTCGAAAACTCATGGTGCTTACTTGCATCTTTGTCGGTTTTCATGGTCTTTAATAAGATGCCGCGACTCGAAAACCCAGCCGAATCTATTTAAGTTCCTGTACAAATTATGGAAAAAGGACAGGCACGTAGCAGCCTTAAATTTCGTTTATGGTCTGCGATCCTTTTTTCTCTCAACAAGTGTGAGATGGCGGACGAGGTAGGATTTGAACCCACGGAACCTTTTAGAGTTCGTCCGATTTCAAGTCGGATGCCTTAAACCACTCAGCCACTCGTCCAAGTATCAAGAGCTTCCTGCCTTTATGACATGACGGGAAGGGCGGCGCAATTGTTATCCCACGCGAGCGCGACGTCCTGGCCGCTTAATCTGGCGGCTTCGAAATCGAGGAGCGCGCTTTTGCGCGAGAGGCCGCCGGCATAACCGGTGAGCGAACCATTTTTCCCGACGACGCGATGGCACGGTACGATCCAGGAGAGGCGATTTGCGCCCGTGGCCGTTCCGCCCGCCCGGACGCTTTGCGGCGCGCCGACCCGCTTCGCCAGGTCGCCATAGGTGATTGTCTGGCCGAACGGGATGGCGTTGATCTCGTGCCAGACCTGCAGTTGGAAAGGAGTTCCGTGCAAATCTATCTTGAGATCGAAACGCTCTCTTTCTCCCGAGGCATATTCGCGGAGTTGATCCTCGGTCTGGAGGAAAATAGCGGCGTCGTCCTGCCGAATCCAATCGCTGCCAATTCGTGGCGCGTGGCGTTGATCCAGAAAGTAGAGGCCAGCGAGTTTGTTCTCGCGGCTCACGAGCAACAGTGGCCCGAGGATGCTTTCAATTTGCGTGTAAATCGTCGTCATAATCTTTCCAATGTAATCGGCTTAACGGGTAATGCCACCGATACGTTTCATTTTTTCCGGGTGTAATTCCCCGAAGCTTGCCTCGGCTTATTGGTAGCCCGCGATCTCCGAGCGCGGGAATTTTCCGAACCGTCGCCCGGCGGTCGACGGCTACCTCAGAGGGAGGCACCGCCGCTAGGGACAGCGGCGGCTACCTCGGAGGTCGTTCGAGCGGAAAAGGCGGCTACCTTCTTTTACGCCATGCCCACATGATCGAGCCATGCATTGGCGATGAGCGCATGCCCGGCTTCGGTTGGGTGGACGCCGTCCTCCGCCCAGAAAGCTGCTGGCGCGCGCGTGGCCGCCTGCGCAAAGAGGCCATCGAGAGGCAGCAAGTCCGTATCAAATTCCGCTGCGAGCTTTCGCACCACGTCGATCTTGGGATTCAAGTCCTCCCGCCACGCATACCTGTCCTCGGGCACGTGAAGGAGGAACGGTTCGAGCAGGATAACCTTGGCCGTGAGTCGTTGGCGGATTTTTTTGAGCAACGTGCGATAGCCATCTTCGAAAGTCTCGGTCGAGGTCGGGAGATTGTGGTCATAGCGCCTCCAAGTGTCGTTGATCCCGAGCAGGATCGAGATCACCGTCGGTTGCAGGTCGAGAAGATCGGGTTCCACGCGCAGCAGCAAATCGCCTATGCGATTCCCGGAGATGCCGCGGTTTAAAATTTGCAAATCGGGGGAAGCCATCCGCGCCTGGAGACGTGCTGCGATA
This sequence comes from Verrucomicrobiota bacterium, assembly GCA_013286145.1. Classification (GTDB taxonomy): domain Bacteria; phylum Verrucomicrobiota; class Verrucomicrobiia; order Methylacidiphilales; family UBA1321; genus JABDGH01. The sequence continues at coordinate 44,973 of JABDGH010000006.1, read as the reverse complement.
AAAGCCACGTAGCCAAAGCCAAGATGGTTGGTGTTGCTGCGGACGCGATTGCAATCCGTGATGCTATCGCCAGTGAAGAGAATGCGGTCGTTGTTGGTAATTTGCATGGGAAAAAATTAGGGATGACAGATTTTTTTAAAAGATCATTTTCAGCAAGCTGTTAAGCCCCGGTCAGCCTTTTGATGTATTCGAGGTTGAGGCGCATGCTTTCCATGGGGGCAAAATTGAACTGCTCCTGTTCCACGATGTACCATTTCACCGATCCAACTTTTTCACACACATCAAAAATGCCGCGGAAATCGATGTCGCCGCTGCCCAGTTCGGTTTGCTTGGTCATGCTCCCGTCCTTCAGGTGCAAAAATCGCGCGCGGGTGCCCAGGCGGCTGATGGCCTTCACGGGATCGTTTCCAGAGTGGTAAACCCAATAGGTATCGACCTCGACGGAAAGATTCTGGGGCGCGGTGACCTGCATCATCCATTCCACGCCGGGAAGCCCGTCCCAGACTTTATAATCGTAGTTGTGATTGTGATAACTAAAATGGAGACCTGCCTTGTGAAGCTTCGCGCCCATGGCCCCGAGCAATTCACCGAGCTCGATGATTTTTTCCGCCGAGGTGAATATTTCCGGCGGTCTCCAGGGAATGACGACATCGACGGTTTGAAAAGTGGCCGCATCCTCGACGACCCGATCAAAAGTCCTGTCCAACTCCTCCCACTTGGCATGCATGCACGAAACCTTCATGCCCAGGTCGCTCACAATTTTTTGCCTCTCCTTGACGGAGAGGGTATCTCCCTTCCAGTCGAAGGGCGTGCAGGCCAGTTCGATGCCGTCATAGCCGATTTTGGCGACTTCCTTCACCGTCCCGGCAAAATCTTTTCGGAAGGCTTCATGAACGGAAAAGGGCTGGAACGCGATTGGGATCATCTCGTGAAAATGTGCCGGGCGTAACAGGGTGTCAAGATTGGGTTGAAAGAGCGCCACAGCGCCACTTAGGCAAAGCTGGGAAATGCTTTCAGCTTACAGGAACACGAAAGACTGCTTACATGCCTGCTAATTAATTCCTGCCCCGCAATTTTGCCAGCATGCGCAGAATTTCCAGGTAGAGCCAGACCAGCGTCACCATCAGGCTGAACGCTCCGTACCATTCCATATACTTCGGCGCGGATCCCGCGTTTTTTGCGATCATGTCGAAATCGAGCACGAGGTTTAGCGCCGCTACCACCACGATCACCGCGCTGATGCCGATGGAAAGCCATCCGCCCTGGAAACCGATTCCCGGCAGCGTCACATGGAAAAGCATGGCACCCATTCCGATCAGATAGTAGAGCGCGATTGTCACCGTCGCCCCGACAATCACCGCACGGAACGTGCTGTTCACCATAATCAGCCCGGTTCGATAGGCCAGTAACAGTCCGAAAAGCGTTGCGATGGTCATGGAAGCCGCCTGAAGCACGATATGGGGATAGGCAAGTTCCAGCGGGAAACTGATCGCCGCCAGGACGAATCCCTCCACTCCCGCGTAGGCCGGACTCAGGTAAGGCGCGGTTGTTGGTTTAAAACTGATGATGAGCGCCAGAACAAGACCCCCGATTGCCCCCAGGATGATCGGCAATGTCGGCTGCATGTGCGACTGCGATAACCCGACCCAAGTGAAGATAAAAAATATCAGCAAAATTGTTCCCAGGATGCCTGTCTTGTGGATCGTACCGTCAACCGTCATTGTCTCGGAAGTCCCGTAGCTGACCCCCATGGTTCCTACGTTTCCAAAGGCGCTGAGAGTTGGGTTGGAGGTGGTCATAGTTATTTCTTGTTATATTGGATCAATCTTACGGGGTCTTCAGTTAAATTCATCTTAAATTTATCTCTAATTTTGGCATAAACCAACTTAACAGTTTGTCATTATCGGGGTTATCGCTGCCGTTGCTCCATTCAGGCCAAGAGCCTTCGGTTTTTGTTTTCCCGTTGACGCTGACGCCGTAGGCTCTAGTTTCGCTATCTGGCATTTTATAAGTTTCACACTTCACTAACAAAAAAACAACTATGACAAAAATTGGCATCAATGGCTTCGGGCGCATCGGACGACTGGTCTTTCGCGCCATCGCGGAACAAGGTTTACTCGGCAAAGTTATCGATGTCGTTGCGGTGAACGATCTCGTTCCGGCGGATAACCTCGCCTATCTCCTCAAGTACGATTCCACGCAGGGCAAGTTCAACGGAACGGTCACGAGCGAAAAATCCGACCCGAGCGTACCCGAGGATGACGTCCTCGTCGTCAACGGCCACAAGATCAAGTGTCTCGCGGTCAAGGAAGGCCCTGCCGCATTGCCGTGGGGAAAGCTCGGCGTCGATTATGTCATTGAATCGACCGGCCTCTTCACCGAAGCCGAAAAAGCCAAGGGCCACATCACGGCTGGCGCCAAGCATGTCATTATCTCCGCTCCGGCCAAGGGCGAGGACATCACCGTCGTCATGGGCGTGAATCACGACAAAATTGATGTCACCAAGCACAAAATCATTTCCAACGCGAGCTGCACCACGAATTGCCTGGCCCCGATTGTCTATGTCCTTCTCAAGGAAGGCTTCGGCGTCGAGGAAGGTCTCATGACCACCGTGCACAGTTACACCGCCACGCAAAAGACGGTCGATGGCCCCTCCAAGAAAGACTGGAAAGGCGGACGCTCCGCAGCGATCAACATCATTCCCTCCACCACTGGCGCTGCCAAGGCTGTCGGCCTCGTCCTGCCTGAAATCAAGGGTAAGCTCAGTGGCATGTCGTTCCGTGTTCCCACGCCGACCGTTTCTGTCGTCGATCTCACGGTCAAGACGGTCAAGGAAACGAGCTACAAGGAAATCTGCGCGGCCATGAAAAAAGCGAGCGAAACCTATCTCAAGGGCATCCTCGCTTACACGGACGATGAAGTTACTTCGTCCGATTTCATTCACGACACGCATTCGAGCATTTTCGATGCAGGCTCCGGCATGGAACTGAACGGACGCTTCTTCAAGCTGATTAGTTGGTACGACAACGAATGGGGTTACTCCAATCGCTGCGTCGATCTTCTCAAGTACGTCATCAAATAACACCCAAGTCATCCCGGGCTTGTCCGAAAAGGGAATAGGAAGAGATCCTTCGACTAGCTCGGTACGACAGGCTTTTTAATTAAAAATTCCATCCTTATGGCCAAACTTACAATTCGAGACGTCCCCCTGAAGGGCAAACGTGTTCTTGTCCGCGTCGATTACAATGTTCCCTTGCAGGAAAAAGAGGGGAAACAGGTCATCACCAACGACACTCGCATCCGCGAGACTTTACCGACAATCAAGTATTTGATGGAACAGGGAGCGCGGGTGATTCTCTGTGCGCACCTCGGGCGACCCAAGGGCAAACGCGATCCGCAACAAAGCCTCGCGCTTCCGGCACAAAAGCTTTCCGAACTGCTCGGTGCCCCGGTGAAATTTGTCGATGATTGCATTGGCGAAAAGGCCGAGAAAGCCGCTGCGGAACTCAAGGACGGCGAAGTCGCGCTTCTCGAAAATCTTCGTTTCTATAATGAAGAAGAAGCCAATGACGATGCTTTCAGTGCGAAACTCGCCAGGCTTGCCGATGTTTACGTCAACGACGCTTTTGGCGCAGCCCATCGCGCTCATGCCTCGACTGCGGGCGTGGCCAAGTATGTTTCCGTTCGCGCCATCGGTTTCCTGATGGAAAAGGAACTTCGCTTCCTCGGCGATGAACTCGAAAATCCCAAGCGTCCCTTCATCGTCATCCTCGGCGGTGCCAAGGTCTCCGACAAGATCAAGGTCATCGACCGTCTCCTCGACCGTGCCGATACCATTCTTATCGGTGGCGCCATGGCCTATACGTTTGCCCTCGCGCTCGGCAAAAAAATCGGCAAATCGCTTTCCGAGCCGGACAAGGTGCATATTGCCCGGGAAGCCCTCGATAAAGCCAAGGCCAAAGGCGTCAAATTTCTTCTGCCCGTCGATACGTATGTCGTCGAAAACTTCGACTTCAAGGCCAAGACGGTCTCGCCGGGCCACTATCTCAAGCCGGGTGAGGATATCCCCGATGGTTGGGAAGGCGTCGATATCGGGCCGGAAACCGTAAAGCTTTTTTCCGCTGAAGTTGCCGCAGCCAAAACCATTCTCTGGAACGGTCCGATGGGTGTTTTTGAAGTCGCTGAATGCGCAAAAGGTACTTTTGCCATCGCGGATGCCATCGCCAAAAATTCCGGTGCGCTCAGCATCATCGGCGGGGGCGATTCCGTTTCAGCGGTCAAGAAAGCTGGCGTGGCGGACAAAGTCTCCTTCATCTCGACCGGCGGCGGCGCTTCGCTTGAGTTCCTCGAAGGTCGCGAATTGCCCGGCGTGGCCAGCATCCCGGATAAAAAATGAAATCATCCGGGACTTGTCTGGGGATTAGACACGTTTACGCTTAATTATTCCAATGAAGTCTTGGGCAGCATCCGAGTGACAATTCTTTAAAATAATTTTTATGATCTATCGCAAAAAAATCATCGCCGGTAACTGGAAAATGAACAAGACGCAGGCCGAGGCGCGCGTACTCGTGGAAGATTTGCTCCGAGAAATCGGCAAATTTGATGACGTGGAAATCGTGCTCTGCCCCCCTTTCACCGCCCTGTCCGCCGTCAGCGAACTGCTCAGTTCCGTTTCCAATGTCCGTCTTGGCGCGCAGAATTTGCATGAAGCTCCCTCCGGCGCCTTCACGGGTGAGATTTCTGCCGGGATGCTCCGCGATCTTTACGTCCGCTACGTCATCATCGGTCATTCCGAGCGCCGTCAGTATTTCCACGAAGACAACGCCACCGTCAATCGCAAGACCAAGGCCGCGCTTCAGGCTGAACTTCGCCCCATCGTTTGCGTGGGCGAAACCTTGCCGGAACGCGAAGCGGATAAATGGAAGGACATTCTCGAAACTCAATTACGCGATGGACTTGCCGGTTTCGGTGACAAGGAACTCGCCGACATCATCCTCGCCTACGAACCTGTTTGGGCCATTGGCACCGGCAGGACCGCCTCGCCTGCCCAGGCCGAGGAAGCTCATCAATGGATTCGCAAGGTTTTGGGCACTCATTTCAGTCCTGCGGCAGCAGAACGCATCCGCATCCAGTACGGCGGCAGCGTAAAACCGGAGAACGCGAAGGAACTCCTTTCCAAGCCCGATATCGACGGCGCGCTGGTCGGCGGAGCCAGTCTCGACGCGCGCGGATTCACCGCCATCATCAAAAACGCTTGCCTCGACTAGGCGAACGCGCAATTCTTACCTCTTATGTTTTGGACGAATATCGCCATCAATGTGCTTCTTGTCTTTTTCGTGATCGACTGCGTGTTGATGTGTCTTGTCGTTCTCATGCAGCGCAGCAAGCAGGAAGGCCTCGGCGCAGCCTTCGGTGGTGGCTTCACGGACTCGGTCTGGGGCGCGCAAACCTCCCAGGTGCTCGTCAAGACGACCGTCTGGCTCGCGGCTCTTTTTTTCATTTTCAGCATCTCACTCGCCCGGCTCTACGCTCATCGTGAAGCTTTGACGCAAAAGAGTTCCACCATTCAGGAAGAATTGATGCAACCGGTTGCTCCTGCCGCCACCAATGCGGCTCCGGTCACCACGCCGACTGTTCCGGGCGCGACTTCAGCTACGAATATCGCTCCGGCTCCTCTTCCGATTGTTCCGAGCGCTGTTCCTACTCCAACGGCTTCTTCCTCCACCGTTACCAATAACGCCCCCGCTTCGGCTGCGCCTGTCAAACCTGCCAAGTAGATGTCTTCATGATCGGTCATCCCGAGCCTTTCTCGGTGGTGAAACCTCCGCTGGCATGAACACTTCGCTTTCATCACGGCGTCGAAGGTCGCTTGTCCTCCCAGTATCAATCGCAGGTGCAGCGTTTCTCTTCATAGCTTTTTTCTATCTCTTCGGTGGCTGGACACTGAGCGCGCCTGCGGATTTTATCATCTGCAACGGTGACGAACCGCAAAGCCTCGATCCCGCCATCGTCACGGGGCAACTTGAAGGGCGCATCTGCCTCGCACTTTTCGAAGGCCTGACCACCCGCAATGCAAAAGGCGACATCATTCCCGGCATGGCGGAAAGTTGGATCATATCACCCGATGGACTCACTTACACTTTTACCATTCGTCCCGAAGCCAAATGGAGCAACGGCGAGAAACTCACCGCGTACGATTTTCTTAATTCGTGGGAACGGACGCTCAATCCCACCACCGCATCGGATTACTCCTACCAACTCTACTATCTCGTTAATGGCGAAGCCTACGGCACGGGCAAGTTGAAGGATTTTTCCAAGGTCGGCGTGAAGGCTCCCGATGAACATACGCTCGTTGTCACGCTGACCCATCCGACGGCCTATTTTCTGGAGCTTACCTCCTTTCAAACGCTTTGCCCGGTTCATTTGGCGAGCGTGAAAAAGTACGGCTCGAACTGGATCAAGCCGGGCAAGATGATCAGCAACGGTCCTTACGTTCTCAAGGAATGGCGACTCAACGATTACATCCTGGTCGAGGCTAATCCCAACTACTGGAGACCGGTTCCCATCCATCGCATCAAGATTCTTCCCACGAATAATCCCACGGCTTGCTTCAATCTCTTTTACTCGAAAAAAACTGATCTCATTATCGACAAGACAAGCATCCCGCCTTCGCTTGTTCCCGATCTCCGGGACAAGCCTTACTTCCACGCCAATCCGTTCGGCGCCACATCCTTCATCCGTTTCAATGTGAAGCGCAAGCCCTTCGATGATGTGCGTGTGCGCAAGGCGCTCGCTCTGGCTCTCGATAAAAAGGACATCGTCGAAAAAATCACCCGCGCCGGGGAACCTGTCGCCAATAATCTCGTGCCACCGGGTAGTGTCGGTTACACGCCGCCCCAGGGGTTGAGTTATAATCCTGATGAAGCGCGTCGCCTTTTGGCCGAGGCTGGTTATCCGGGCGGCAAAGGTTTCCCCGACGTAAAATTGCTTTATGCAGGGCGTGGCAGCGGGCCGCAGGTCGCCACCGAAATGCAGGCTCTTTGGCGGCGTGAATTGGGAATCACTTCCATCGAGTTGCGCGGCCAGGAATGGAAGGTCTATCTCAACACCCAGCAACTCATCGATTTCGATCTTTGCATTTCGGCCTGGGTTGGTGACTACAACGATCCTCAAACCTTCCTTGATATGTTCATCACCGATGGCGGAAACAACCTGACTGGCTGGGGCAATCGGCAGTACGATGAGATGCTCAAGACTTCCGAATCGATCCCGGATCCGGCCAGGCGCATGAATATCCTCCATGACATGGAAAAAATTCTCGTTGAGGACGAGGTGCCGATTGCTCCGGTTTATTTTTATGTCGGCATGTCGCTCTACTACCCGGAAAAACTCGGTGGTTTTGAGCCGAATTTCGTCGACGATCATCGCTGGGGCGAATTTTATATTCCCGGAAAGAAACCTTAATTTTTACATTCTTGAAAAAACTTCCACATCATCAGTCCGTCATCCTGAGCTTGTCGAAGGATCAGTTCAGTCTTTTGTTTTTTCCACAAGCAACCGAACTGATCCTTCGACAAGCTCAGGATGACGGAATAGTTGAAACGAATCTTCCTTCATGAACGCGATCATCATCCGGCGATTAATTCAGGCGATCCCCGTTCTCTTCATCGTCGTTTCACTCACATTTCTCCTCGTTCGCAGCGCACCGGGCAGTCCTTTTTCCACCGAGAAAAAAATACCGCCTGAAATCATTGCTGAACTTGAGAAACAATACGATCTCAACGGCACGATATTGCACCAATACCGTCAATACATGGGGAAAGTCGCGCATGGTGACTTGGGTCCTTCAATACGATACCTCAACCGTAGCGTCAACGAGATCATCATGCAGACGCTGCCCGTCTCAATGGTTTTGGGATCGCTTGCTTATGTCCTGGCCCTGTTTTTCGGCATTACACTCGGCGGGCTTGCGGCCATCCGGCACAACCAGCTCGGGGATCGTTTTATCATGCTTCTCGCGTTGCTTGGTATTTCAGTACCGAGTTTCGTTCTTGCGCCGATAATGGTCATGCTTTTCGCCATCAAGCTCCATCTGCTGCCGGTCGCGGGGTGGGGTTCGCCGGATCAGATTATTCTTCCCGCGATTTGCCTCTCCATTCCATTCACCGCCGCCATCGCGCGGCTTACACGCGGCAGCCTTCTCGAAGTTCTCAAGCTCGATTTTATCCGCACCGCGCGCGCCAAGGGTCTGTCGGAAAACACCGTTCTTTTTCGTCACGCCCTCAAGGTCGCCATTCTCCCCATCATCGGTTATAGCGGGCCTGCCGCCGCTGGCATCCTCACCGGCTCCATCGTCATCGAAACGCTCTTCGGCATTCCCGGCATCGGCCCTTTTTTCGTTAACAGCGCACTCAATCGCGATCCGTTCATGACCTCCGGAGTCGTTCTCGTTTTCAGTTCATTTCTCATCCTCTTCAACCTGCTCGCCGACATTCTCTATTTTGTCGTCGACCGTCGCGTCAAAATGGAATGAAGCCGTTGCATCAATTTTATCTCGTAGTGAAGCGCGATACTTTCCTCGTGGCGTGCGCCCTATTCCTGTTGCTCGTCGCCTCGCTGGCGATAGTGGGCATTCATTACACTGGTTACAGCTACAATGAGATTTCGGACGCTTCCCTGCTGGAGCCTTCTCATGCCCATTGGTTTGGCACTGATGTCAATGGACGCGATCTGCTCACCCGCACTCTTTTCGGTGCGCGCATCTCACTACTGGTCGCTGCCGTGGGAACGTTGGTGAGCCTGACCATCGGCGTCACTTATGGCATGATCAGCGGTTACGTGGGTGGTCGGGTCGATAACATTATGATGCGCGTGGTCGAAATCATCTATTCCTTGCCGACGCTGGTACTGGTCATCGTCATGGTCACCAGCCTTGAGGATCATGTCGCAGGTTTGCTTAAAAATGTGGGATTGCCGGGCAATTACTCCCGCATGGTTCTCCTTTTCCTATTTCTTGGGCTTACCCAATGGCTCACCATGGCGCGAATCATCCGGGGACAGGTGCTCGTGTTGAAGCAACAACCCTTCGTCCAGGCCTCGCTTGCCCTCGGTCAATCCCACGCCCGAATTCTCTGGCAACACCTGCTTCCCAACCTGAGCGGCATCATCATCGTCTATCTTACCCTGACCATTCCTTCCATCATGCTCGACGAATCATTCCTCAGTTTTCTCGGTGTGGGAGTGCAGGCGCCTCTCGCAAGCTGGGGAACCTTGGTCTCGGATGCGGTTTTTTCGATCAATCCGATCAAGCTTTACTGGTGGATGCTTATTTTTCCGGGTGGACTAATGACCCTGACTCTGCTCGCCTTGAATTTCCTCGGTGACGGGTTGCGTGACGCACTCGATCCTCGTGTTAGAAAGTAAATGATATGGCCAACTTTGATCGTATGATTCCCGACCTGCAGGCTTCCTTTGCCTGTGAGGATGTTCGCGTTGAAGCCAGCGGCGCGCACACCATTGTCGGCATCGTCAATTTCATCGGCGCCCCGACGCTGCCCATCCAGATCATCAAGCTTTGTGTCTGGACGCGCTGGTCGTCCGGGGTTGGCCAGTTCGATCAACTGACGCGACTGGTTGGGCCGGATGAGGAAACGGTTATCGCCGAGGCCAGGACACAGTTCCGGTTGGGAAATGAGGAAAGCCATACAACCAACGTCAATATTTTTGGTGGAGTCCAATTTACTGAGGTCGGTGCGCACCATGTCGAGATTCATCTCGATGGCGAATTGAAACTCCGTTTTCCGCTTCGCGTGGTTCTGCCCCAGCCAACGGAACAGACCGGCTAGTTTATCATCATGAGTTTCTGGAATCAGTTGGTTGATCGCTTTCGTGGCGATGCAGGGGAAGAAATCAATTGGGAGGCGCTTCTCATTGAAGCCGATCTCGGTGTCAGGCTCGCGACCGAATGGGTTGAAGAGCTCAAGGAAAATGGCCTGACCCGCTCGCCCGAAAAGGCGGAACTCTTTCTGCGCGATAAAATGGTGAAACTTGTTCGTATCCCACCGCCTTTACCCATCGGAAAAAAACCGGAAGTCATTCTTCTTATCGGTGTCAATGGCAGCGGGAAGACGACCACAGCCGCAAAGCTCGGCGCTCGCGCCAAACAGGAAGGGCGCACTGTCCATCTTGGCGCTGCCGATACCTTTCGCGCTGCTGCTGCGGAACAACTCGAAGCGTGGGGCGAACGTCTCGGCATACCTGTCACCAGCGCCGCGCCTGGAACCGATCCCGCCAGTGTCGCCGTGAGGTCGCTTCTGGCCGCGCAGGAAACAGGAACAGATCTTCTTATCATCGACACCGCCGGACGCCAGGCCAACAAACGCAACCTTCTTCTCGAACTCGGCAAGATCAAGCGCAGTCTCCAGAAAAAAGTTGAAGTGGTTCCGCATCACAGTTGGCTTGTTGCCGATGGCATGACGGGCAGTGGTGTTCTTTCGCAGGCGCGCGAATTTCACGAGGCGGTGGGACTGACCGGCCTCATTGTCACGAAGCTCGACGGATCGGCCAAGGGCGGGATGGTGGCCGCTGTTCGTGCCGAATTGGGTTTGCCCACTTATTACCTGGGTCGCGGCGAACGGCCCGAGGATTTGAAACGATTTGAAGCAAAGGACTTTGTTGAAAACTTCTTTGGCGACTGACCGGCGCTATTTGCAACGCGCCCTGGAACTCGCGCAACGCGGCGAGGGACTCACCCTGCCCAATCCCCGGGTTGGCGCGGTGCTCGTGCGCGGCGGAAAAATCATCGGGGAGGGGTATCACCAAAAAGTAGGCACTCCCCATGCCGAAGTTCACGCCATGGCCGATGCGAAAAAGCGGGGTCATTCTGTGGCGGGTGCCACGCTCTACGTGACCATGGAACCATGCTCGACCCATGGTCGTACGCCACCCTGCACCGATTTGATTTTGCGTGAAAAAATCAAGCGCGTGGTTTTTTCCGCCACGGATCCGAATCCTGCCCACGCGGGTGCGGCTGCACGACTTCTTCGCGCTGCTGGTATCGAAGTTTCCTCCGGCCTGCTGGAGGAAAAGGCATCCGCCCTGAATCGCGACTTCAATTGGTGGATCGTTCACCGCCGCCCCTGGGTCGTGGCCAAAATTGCGCTGTCACTGGATGGAAAAATCATCGCACCGCCGGGTGGTAATCGTTGGCTGAGTTCGGTGCCTGCACGAAACATGGCGCATGAATTACGCTGGCAGTCAGATGCCATCCTGATCGGAGCGGAAACGGCCCGACGTGATAATCCCCGCCTCACGATCCGCCTGCCGGGTAAACACGGTAAAGTTCAGCCGTGGCGTATTGTAGTCACCCGTTCAGGTAATCTTTCCAAAAATCTGCATCTCTTTTCGGATCGTTATCGGGATCGCACCCTCGTTTTTCAAAAGCAATCTCTGCCTGAAATTTTGGGAGCATTGGGCGAATTGGAAATCTCGCATCTGCTCATCGAAGGCGGCGGCAAAATTTTGACCGAGGCCTTTTGCGCTGGCCTCGTCAACGAAGTCGCTTTCTTCATTGCGCCCGCCATCATGGGTACCCTTCCGCGCGCCTTGGAAAAACTCAACGTGCCTCTTCGTTTGAGAGATGTCCGCTATGTGCCTGTTGGTTCGGATATTCTTTGTCGCGCTTTGTTATAGGAAAAAATGCTACCAACTTCTTGGCAACTCATCGTTGAGTTGCTTGAGAAAATTCGTGAGATTGTGACGGGCAAGCGAAAGACCTGAAACGAATTTTTTAAACGGCATGATCTCATCCGGATGTGTCGCCAGGTGGCTCAGCAAACGTACAGGCGTGGCCCGTCCCTCCTCGGCATTGAATCCGGCGGCGAGTGCCGCGGGCGGAAGCACCTGATGGTAATCATCGCTGATCACGCGTAGCGCCACGAAGGGAATCGAGCGGGTGCGCACCACAGCCGCCACTGCTGCAGTTTCCATCTCGACCACCTGATTCTTCGAGCTACGGGCATACCAGTCACGTTTTTCAGTCGTGGCAACCAACTCATCACACGTGCAGAATCCCGCAAAATCAAAACCCGAAAGCAGTCGCAGGAACGACACGACTGCCTCGGAGGTGAAGTTGTTCGAGATCACCACCTGCCCAACTTTCATTTGAGACACCAGGGCACCGCCATACCCGGCCAGGATAAAACCCTTGGGCCGGAAATATTGAAAAATAGCCTGGGTATTTTCCCCGGCCATTTTCTGCCCCATTCCAATCTGCGCGACAAGCACGGGGCGATCCCCGAGATTCGCCATCGTGCAATGCAGCTTGCCAATGGAAAAAGATTCTTTTTGGGTACAGCCTTTCAGCAATTCCTGTGCTTCGTGGGCGAGGGGGAAAGCGTAGCAAATCATCGCCGCTCCCGTGCCGCCAGCTTTTGGAAATCCGCCAGCGCCAACAGGGGCCAGTTATTCCGGTACATATCGTATTTGAGATAAAAAACCTTGGGGAAACCGGTGCCGGTGATGTGATCTTCCGTCCAGGAACCATCAGCATTTTGCGTGTGATAAAGATGCTCCACGCCGCGCTGGATGCTCGGCCTCATATGATCGGTCGCGGCGATGATTCCCATCAGTGCCCACGCGGTCTGGGAAGGTGTGCTTTCGCCCCGGCCCTTGAGCTTGGGGTTGTCGTAGCTTGCCGGGGTCTCACCCCAACCGCCGTCCGCATTTTGACACGATTCGAGCCAGTTCAATCCGCGCAAAACCCAATCCTGGTACATGTCCTCGCCGATGACGCGCAGGCCACGCAAAACCAGCCACGTCCCATAAATATAATTCACGCCCCAGCGGCCTTCCCATGAACCATCGGGAAGCTGCGTCTCGCGGACAAAACGAAGGGCGCGTTTGACGAATGGCTCCTTCACGCTGACGCCCAACCGCCCAAAAACTTCCAGTGCGCGCGACGTGATGTCGCTGCAGGGCGGATCGAGAATGGCGTTGTGATCCGCAAAGGGAACATCCTGCAGCCACTGCTTGGTCACATCCTTGTCGAACGCGGCGAACCCGCCGTTCTTGCACTGGAAACTGATCGCCCATTGCAATGCGCGATCAACCACTTCTTTTTTGGCCGCCTCGTCGGGCATCTTGATCACGCTGAGGGCCATCAACACTTTGAAAGTATCATCGACATCCGGGTAATATTGATTGGCGAATTCAAAAGCCCAGCCGCTCTTGATCGGCGTCGGGTTCTTGTGTCTCCAGTCACCTCGAATATCCCGCACCTCCTTGGAGATGAGCCACTCCCCCGCTTTTTGCAATTGAGGATGGTCAGCCGGAATGCCCGATTCCGCGAGTGCGAACGCCGTGATCGCCGAATCCCAAATGGGCGAGAGACAGGGCTGCATCCGAAACTCGTCGGTCACAGGATCGTGAACTTCGAGACCCTTGAAATCCTTGACCGCCTTGCGCAACACCGGATGGGCCTCGCTGTAGCCCAACGTTTTCAAGACCATGATCGTGTACATCATGCTCGGGAAAATGGCCCCGAGACCTTCCGTGCCATCGGCAACGCGTTCCAGGATCCACGCCTCGGCCTTTTTCAACGAGCGACTGCGAAACGGTTTCCAGGGTAGCGTGTCGAGAAATTTGAGAGTCCGATCCCACCTCAGGAAAAAATTCTTCCAGGTGAAAAATTTCTTGTCGAAGGGCATGCCCAGATTTGAATGCTCGGTGCCATAGGGGAACAATTCATGTAGCTGCTTTTCAGGCGGTAGATGTCGCACCGGCTTGAAATGGTTGATGATCGAAAGAGGCACCACCATTCCGCGACTCCACGACGACATCTCGTAAATATTAAAATAGAGCCAGTTCGGCAGCAGGATGATCTCCGGTGGAATGATGGGGAGATACTTCCAGGGATATTGTCCGAAAAGGGCGAGAAACAATTTCGTATAGGTGTTCGCCTTGGGAATGCCGCCCAGGCGCACGATGGTCGCATGTGCTTTCAATACCCGCGGTTCATCGGGCGAAAATCCAGCCAGCTTTAACGCGAAGTAAGCCTTTACCGTCGCGTTCAATTCGCTTGGCCCCTTGTAATAGGAGTTCCAGCCTCCGTCATTCTGCTGGCGATCCAGCAAATGCTTCACGCAACGGGACTGCTTGTCGAAATCGACCTCACCCGTCCAGTGCATGAAAGCGACGACGTCCGAGACCAGCGTGCAATCGACGAGTAATTCGCCCACCCAGTAACCCTCGGGCTTTTGCATGCCGAGGAGATTTTGCTGGGCTTTGCGAATCGTTTCCTGGGACCGCTCAAATAGAGGAGCCGCTGCCTGGTCGCGAAAGGTTTCGAGCGAGACCTCAATGGTTTTATTCGGTAACGGTGTCATGGAATCCAATGAGCTAAAGCATAGGAAAAGCCCGCCGGAGGTCAATGCAACGGCATGTTATCAGCTTACCGCGTTATTTGACTGGCTCAGACTCCCGATCTCCCTTGCCACGAGATATTTCCTCGGAATCAATGTCTCCCTGATAACCAAATGCTCCCGTCTGTGTCCAGTCGAGACCGTGAACTTCGTCTGCCAATTCGACGCGATTACCCAGGATTTTCTGGATCAGGCTGAGACACGCATAGCCAAGAATAAAGACAACCACAAAGCAGGTTATGCCGCCGATGGCTTGTGCAGCGAGTTGGTGCCAATCGCCCGTAAGGAGCAGTCCTCGCACCGGGCCATCGATGCCATTGATACCCTTGCCCGCTGTGCCATTCGCAAACAGTCCCGCCGCCAATACACCCCACGCACCGCCCGCTCCGTGAACCGAGATTGCGCCCATCGGGTCGTCGATGCCCCGTTCTTCCACAAAGTGGATGGTAAACTGGATAATCAACCCGGCCAGAATACCGATCACGAAAGCAGCCCATGGATCAATCAAGGCGCTACAGGCAAAAATGGAAATGATGCCACCCAGCAATCCGCGACAAAGCAGCGCCGGTTGGGGAGCCTGTTTTTGCCCGGCCGCGATCAGAAATGAAATCAACGCGCCGCCCGCCGCAGCCAGCAAGGCATTGACCGCAGCCAGTCCCGAGTTCGAATAGGCAAAGGCATTGGTTGCTGTCCATGAAATGAGAAGAATCATCGCGCCCAGAAGCAGAAACGGCATGTTGTGACCGGGGATACTATTGATCGATTTATTGCGGCCAAATTTTCCGTAACGAGGCCCAAGCGCCATGGCAATAACCAGGGCCAGCGTGCCCGCTGTCTCGTGCACAACTCCTGCCCCGGCCAGATCGACGAAGCCGTGTCCCAATCCAAACTCGCGGCCCATCTCGGCGAGCCAGCCGCCACCCCAAACCCAGTTGGCAAAAAGAGGATAGATCAGGGCACCGATCAAAAATGCGGTGATGGCCATGGCCAAAAGTCGGCCTCGTTCCAAGGCTGCTCCAAGCGCCGCAGCCACCGCGATGGCCAGCAGCACGGCCTGGCTTAGGAATAAAGCGGCAGTCGCATTGCGTGAGGTTTCATCCGTGATCAGGAAAAAACCAGAACTTCCCATGTAGCTCCAATAATGGCCCAGGAATCGGAAACCAAGTTCGTGGTCGAGCGTGCTCTTTTCCGAGGGAAGGACTGATTGAACCAGCGCAGCATGGGCATCCCCGACGCCCCCCATCTGCACCGCAAAACCACCCATCCAATAGCCGATCAGCCCGAAAACCAGCCCGACCAGCAACAAGGTCGAGGTATGTCCGCAATTCTTTGCCCGGCTCTGTCCACACTGGTAAAGGAGAAAACCGCCTATCGAAGCCAGTGTCAGCAACGGCGCTAGCACCAGCCAACCAGAAAGCCTGGAGGATCCGCTGCTGCCGTCGCTTTCCGCTCGTATTTCGGATGACGTGAGAGAAGGAGTGGAAGCTGGTGCGGTTACAGGGGCGGGCGCAATGGGCGCATTCGCTGCTGGCTGACTGACCTCTATTGCATTTGTTGGAGTGCTCATTCCCTCAACAACGTTCGTGTTGTTATTGATGCTAAGGGGGGCAGGATTATCGGTTGTGCCGTTCGTGGCAGTTTGCGCGACTAAAATCCCTATTTGGGTAAAACCCAGCCAGAGCACAAAAATTAAAGCGCGCAGCAAATTTTGTCCGTTTAAAAACGTAAAAAAAGTTCTAAGCATATATCTGTTAATAATATACAAGCAAAATATGAATTAAAATGGCAAGCAGATTCCAATCATTAGCCATATGGATGAGGCATGGAAATTTTCTAGTTTTGTTGTACGATCTTTTCAAAGTGAAGAACTTGGCTGCAAATGTTTACCTTGACGCAACCAACTTTTTTTCGCGAATTTGCTCTGCTACAAAATGATGAAATCGCTTTCTGCTTTACGTTTCAGTGACCAAAAAGATGGTTTTCGCCAAATACTTTCGGATCGGCATTGGTTGGCCAAGGTCGTTTTGGGAGGCTTTCTTCTCATCAATCCATTTTTGGTGGCGCTGGCTCCCTCCTATTTCTCCGGCCAGGGACCCGATTGGGTGCAGGCGGTTTTCCCATGGATACTTGGTTTTAATGTCCTCTCTTTTTGGTTTCCGCTCGGCTTCACGTTCGAGGTTCTGCGCCGGGCCCGCACGGGACGCGGCATCCAGCTACCCGACTGGCAATGGAACAGATTGGGTGTCTTCGCCAAGGAAGGCGCGGTCAAACTCATGCTGGCCATAACGACCCTGCTACTCCCGGTAGCTCTTTGGATGGGTGCCTGTTACGGTCTCTTTATTTACCTTCTGGGTCTGCCCGCCACTTTGCTCACGTTATTCATTCCGCCGATCATGCTCTTCGTGATTCCGTTCTGTGGCGTGGCTTGCTGTCGCTGGCTCGACGGCCATTCCATTCCCAACTGTGCGCTTAATTACTTTGAAAACTGGCGATTGTTTCGCAAGGGCTGGAAAGATTACCTCATTGCCTCGGCCTTCATCGTCGGGGTCAACTCGATCACCACTTCCTTTTTTTACACCATCCCGTTCGGTGCGGTCTTTGGACTTTGCCTGGTCGATACCTGGTTCGGCCCCATCTATGCCGAATCAGTGGCCAAACCCGAAGAAACGCCAATGGGACAACCCAAGCCTGAATCGGTTTTGGCCGCCTAGTTAAACAGCCGCAGCCCGATACGTTACGATCTTTTAACTACAGCAGATGCCCGTTTTGCGATATATTGGATCGATTGCGTTAATTGATCCTGCGTCCGTTTATAAAATCTCCTCATGAATAGCAGCCCCTCAGTGCCTCCAGAAAAAAACGCGATGTCGGCCTCCGCCCAGGTTTTGCCGGATGGCGAATCGGGATCATCCATTCCGCCTACAGATAAAGCTGATGTCTTGGTTCCGAAACGTCCGTTTTTCCATAGTTTTAATTTTTGGGCTGTACTGACCGTTATTCTGGCCCTCCTCATTCTATTAGGATTTCGGTATGGCCCCCGGACAGTGGTCTTTTCCACTATCACGTTGTTGGAAGTAATCGCGCTCTTCAACATCCTCATCATTGTCCACGAGCTTGGCCATTTTCTCGCTGCGCGCTGGTGCGGGCTGAAGATCGATAAATTTGCGATCTGGTTCGGCAAGCCCCTTTGGTCCAAAAAAATTGACGGGGTGGAGTATATCCTCGGTTCGATTCCTGGGGGTGGTTATGTCGCATTGCCCCAAATGGCTCCCATGGAAGCCATCGAAGGCAAAACGGATACGCCCAAGGAAGAGCTGCCCCCGGCATCGCCCTGGCATAAAATCATCGTCGCATTTGCAGGGCCGCTTTTCAGCTTCGGACTCGCCATCGTTTTTGCCTGTATCGTGTGGGCCGTCGGCAAGCCGAGTACTTACACGGAAAAAACCACCACGATTGGCTATGCCATCCCCGATGGACCAGCCGCCAAGGCGGGACTTCGCGCGGGAGATGTCATCAAAAGCATCAACGGACACACCGTCTCACGCTGGATGGGCGTGGGCGATGGCGTCACCTGGCGCATTATCACCAGCACCGTTTTGCCTCTCACCATTGTGGTCGAACGCAACGGTCAGCCTCAAACCTTCGAGGTCATGCCGCAAATCGAGGCCAGGGAACATCACTGGTGGGAACGGAACTCTCCCCCGAAAATTCAAATCGCTCCTGAGGAGAAAAATCTCATTGTCGGCAAGATACTTCCCAACAGCCCTGCTGCTGTGGCCGGTATCAAAAAGGGCGACCGATTGGTGGCACTGGACGGCGCCCCGCTTCTCACCTACATGGCCATTTACCAGCACATGAAGGATTCGCCCAATGCTCCGCTGAACCTAACCATCGCCCGTGGGAGCGAAACCCTTCCCCTGGTTGTTCAGCCGGAAAAACCTCTCGAACCCAGGGACATTCCCAAGGATGAAGCGCAAACGGCCATCGGCCTCGATCTGGACGAGAGCACAGATGTGGTTCTGGTTCATCTTACCCCGTGGAATCAGGTGGCGGAATCGGTGGACATGGTGCGAAGCACCCTTATGGCCTTGGTCACGCCCCACTCCAACGTCAGTGCCTCGCAACTGAGCGGCCCTGTCGGCATCATGAATATTTTCTTTATCGTCTTGAGCAGCGAGAACGGCTGGCGCATGGCGCTCTGGCTTGCTGTCGTCATCAACGTCAATCTTGCCATGCTCAATCTCTTTCCGTTACCCGTTCTCGATGGCGGTCACATCACGCTCTCCATCATCGAATGGATTCGTCGTCGTCCGCTCAGCATGAGCCTTCTCGAACCTCTCCAGACCGCCTGCGCGCTCCTTCTCATCAGTTACATGGTCTATGTCACTTTCTTCGATGTCCAGGATTCGGGTAAGATCGCGATGAATTCCGGGGGCGGAGAAATCAAATTTGCCCCCAAGCCGACCTCTCCGTAGTTGTCCGAAAAGGTAGCCGCCGACGGCCCGTCGGCGGAAGAAGGACGCTAAGACGATGGCCTCCACACATACGGCCAATTCTCCGCTTTCAAAATCAGCCCAGCCCTCACGGGATTTTGTAATATATACCAACCTTTCTGTTCCAGGTTTTCGTCACTTCGCAAGCGATGATCGAAAAAATTATCCTGCCACTTAACTTCGTGGAGTCGGGCCAGCCAATTTTTCCAATCTCTAATCGTGCGGGCAAAAGGCCGATTGTGAGGAAACTGAAGCAAGAGGTGGATATGATCCGGCATTAATACGCCCAAAGGACAAAACCAGTCTTCGTTTTGATGCCGCCACCTGATTGATTCCAATACAATCGGTCCCAAAACAGAATTGCAAAATTGATTTTCACCCCGGACTTTTCCGCAAACCGTAATAAAATAGACAGCTTCGGAGCCTACCCAATTTGGCAAGTCATGAAATAACTTCTTGTCGGGATATATCTTGGACACGAAATCGAAATATCATGGGCTCCACCTATTGCCAATCCTATCTGCAAACCCGCCGACGGGCCGTCGGCGGCTACCCTGTTGAGCGGTACTTATGGGGTCTCAGCAACGACTACCACGGGCTTGCCCTTCCATCCGATAGATTCTAGGGTAATGGTTCACATGTCCCCCGTTCCCTATTGCCACAATCCCTACCACTATCAGCGCCGCCTTTCCCGTGAGGTCAAGGTCGGCAAAGTCGGTCTTGGCGGGGCCAACCCGATCCGTGTCCAGTCGATGCTCACCTGCGACACGATGGACACGCGCGAATGCGTCAAGCAGACCCTCGACCTCGTCAAGGTCGGTTGCGAAATCGTCCGCATCACCGCTCCCACCGTCAAGGACGCGGCCAATCTCAAGAACATCAAGGCTGAGTTAATTGCCGCCGATTGCGATGTGCCGATTGTCGCCGACATCCACTTCAAGCCCGACGCCGCGATGGAAGCCGCGCAATGGATCGAGAAAGTCCGCGTCAATCCCGGCAACTTCGCCGATAAAAAGAAATTTGCCATCCGCGAATATACCGACGACCAATACGAGGAGGAACTCGCCCGCATCGACGAGACCTTCAAGCCGCTGGTTGAGCTTTGCAAGCAGCGCGGCATCGCCATGCGCATCGGCACCAACCACGGCTCGCTTTCCGACCGCATCATGAACCGCTTCGGCGACACGCCTGCGGGCATGGTCGAAAGCGCCGTTGAATTTGCGCGGATCGCCCGCAAGTACGGTTATCACGATTTCGTTTTCTCGATGAAGTCGAGCAATCCGAAGGTGATGATTAACGCCTATCGCCTGCTCACCGCGCGTCTGCTTGAGCTCGGGCACGATTGGAATTACCCGCTGCATCTCGGGGTCACCGAGGCTGGTGACGGCGAAGATGGCCGGATCAAGAGCGCGATTGGCATCGGCGCGCTTCTGGCTGACGGCATTGGCGACACGGTTCGCGTTTCGTTGACCGAGGATAGCGTGCATGAAATTCCCGTGGCCCGCGCCCTGGTCGCGCTCGCAGCCCATCACGCCAAGGACGAGCTTCCGCCGCAGCAACCGCCGCTCAGTTTCGATCCCTTTGTCTTTGCGCGTCGTACTTCGGATTCGATCTCGCTCGGGGAGGGGACTGCGGGAGGTTCCTCGATTTCCACCCGCGTGGGCGCAACGCTCGATACCTACCAGGCCATCGAGCACAAGCGCGTGCAGCTCGGCGACATCTTCCCCGATTTTGTCATCGAGAAGGAATCGATCATCGAAGTCGATCCCCGCGACGGCAAGGCCCTCGAATTTCTCGCTTCCGCGCGCGAGGCGCATCTGGTGACGATCAAGGATGGCTGCACACTTTCGCCCATCGTCGCTTATCGCTATCTCGCCGCGCAGATTCCTGCGAAGCACCCGATTCTCCTTAAGGATACTTTCCTGCCGCCTGCCACTGGCGCCAAGCCCGATGTGCTCGACACCATGCTAAGTGCCGCCACCAATATCGGCGCGTTGCTTTGCGACGGCATCGGCGATGCCATTCTCGTTCGCGGTGAACCTGGCCCCGGCGCGAGTGTCCGGTTGGCGTTCAATATTCTCCAGTCGGTCGGCAACCGCATCTTCAAGACCGATTATGTGGCGTGTCCCTCCTGCGGTCGTACGCTCTTTAATCTCCAGACCACCACGGCCAAGATTCGCGAGTCCACAAACCATCTCAAGGGCG
Source organism: Verrucomicrobiota bacterium (assembly GCA_013286145.1). GTDB lineage: Bacteria > Verrucomicrobiota > Verrucomicrobiia > Methylacidiphilales > UBA1321 > JABDGH01. The sequence goes on along the minus strand of JABDGH010000006.1, from coordinate 23,855 downwards.
TCAAAATCGCCATCATGGGCTGCATCGTCAACGGCCCGGGTGAAATGGCCGATGCCGATTTCGGTTACGTCGGCGGCGCGCCCGGCAAGGTGAATCTCTACATCGGCAAGACGCCGGTGAAATTCAACATCCCCGAAACCGAGGCGGTTGACCGCCTGGTCGATCTCATCAAGGAAAACGGCAAATGGTTCGACGCGCCGGTGCCTGCCGTTGCTTCTTAAACTGACCCGAGCGCAGCGAGTCGCCAAGTGTTCAATTTATCAACCTGTCATCCTGAGCTTGTCGAAGGATCAGCTTTCAATGCGCTTTCGGAATTATCAATGCGATGGGTAACTGACGAACGACTCGGAAGCTGATCCTTCGACAAGCTCAGGATGACGGATTGGTTTTGAGTAAATGAATCAATTAATCCAAGCTCATTCAAAAATCTTATTAATCCTGTCTAAAATTATTTTTCACCTCCTTCCATAAAAAAATTCCGTTAATTTGGTAAATTCCGTTAATTCCGTAATTCTTCGTCAAAAAATGACCTCTTCCGAAATTCGCAGCAGCTTCCTCGATTTCTTCCGTGAGAAGAAGCACACCATCGTGCCCTCCAGTTCGCTGCTGCCTGACTCCCCCAATCTCCTCTTCACCAACGCGGGCATGAACCAGTTCGTGCCGATCTTTCTTGGCCAGGTGCCCTGCTCCTACAATCCGGCCCGCGCCGCCGATACGCAGAAATGCATCCGCGCCGGCGGCAAGCACAACGATCTCGAGGACGTCGGCTTCGACACCTATCACCACACCTTTTTCGAGATGCTCGGCAATTGGTCCTTCGGCGATTACTTCAAGAAGGAGGCGATTGCCTGGGCGTGGGAACTTGTCGTCGAACGTTGGAAATTTCCTGCGTCGCGAATTTACGCCACGGTCTATAAACCGGGCGAGGGCGATCCCGCCAGCTTCGACCAGGAAGCCTACGATGCCTGGGCGGCGATTTTCAAGAAGGCCGGACTCGATCCCGCGATCCACATCGTCAACGGCAACAAGAAGGACAACTTCTGGATGATGGGCGACACCGGCCCGTGCGGCCCCTGCTCGGAACTCCACGTCGATCTCACCATCGGCCCGCGCGAGCTTGATCTTGAGCGCCAGAAATCAGGCCGTGAACTCGTGAACAAGGGCGACGCCCGTTGCATTGAAATCTGGAACCTCGTATTCATCCAGTTCAACGCGAACCCCGATGGCACGTTCGTCGAGCTTCCCGCGAAGCACGTCGATACCGGCATGGGCTTCGAGCGCGTCTGCTCCATGATCCAGGGCACGAAAGGCCTGACCGACTTCACCACGGGCAAAATCTCCAATTACGAAACCGATGTCTTTCGTCCCATTTTCGACGAATTGGAAAAACTCACAGGCAAAAAATACGGTTCCACGTTGCCCTCCTCGGCGCAAAACCTGAGCGAACAGGAAAAAATTGACGTCGCCTTCCGCGTCATCGCCGATCATATCCGCACCCTCAGCTTCTCCATCGCCGATGGCATCCAGCCCAGCAACGAGGGGAGGGGATACGTCCTTCGCCGCATTCTCCGTCGGGCTGTTAAATACGGTCGTAACCTCGGCCTGCGCGAACCGTTTCTCGCCAAGCTCGTTGATGTCCTCGGCAAGACGATGGGCTCTATCTTTCCCGAAGTCGTCAAGCAAGCCGACCTCATCAAGAAAACGCTGACCAACGAAGAGGAGAGTTTTTTCCGTACGCTTGAACGAGGAATCGAAAGGTTTGAGTACATGCTTGCACAACATAAAACTCTTCTTTCCGAACGATTCGAAAGATTGGAAATCGAATCCAGGGTAGGAATGTCACCACTTCCTTTTATGGGATCGGGTGCCTTTGAGCTTTATGATACCTATGGCTTTCCGCTCGATTTGACCGAACTCATGGCCCGTGAGCGCGGTTTCACAATTGATGTTGCCGAGTTCAATCAACTGATGAATGAACAAAAGGCACGTGGCAGGGCCGCACAGAAAAAGGAAATTATTTCAGTTGAAAGATTCGCTGAGCTCAAAAATTCTCACCCAACTATTTTCACGGGTTACGATGAACTCCAAACGACGTCACTCGTTGTTTTTCACTTCGAAAAATCATTTGTTTCTAACGAATCGCCTTTTTACGCTGAAATGGGAGGTCAATTAGGCGATACAGGGACTGCTGAAGTTGAAGGTTGTTCATTCAAAATATACAATACGGTTAGATCTGGGGGGTTGATTTGCCATCAACTTGGTATGGATGCTCCTCCTACTTTATATGACCGCCAAGAAGTTGTCCTCCGCGTTGATGAACCTCGTCGCGCAAAGATTGAAGCGCATCACTCCGGTACGCACTTGCTGAACTGGGCTTTGCGCAAAGTCCTTGGCAATACGATCACGCAAAAAGGTTCCTACGTCGGGCCGGATCGGTTGCGATTCGATTTCTCGCATGGCGCGGCGCTTACGCCTGCCGAACTCGCTGAAGTCGAAAAGCTCGTGAACGAGAAGATCGAAGAAGACGTATCGGTGAAGTGGGAGGAACGTCCCTACGCCGAGGTGAAGGGCGATCCGTCGATCCTCCAGTTCTTCGGCGATAAATATGGCGAGATAGTGCGCGTCGTTTCCATCGGTGATTTCTCCAGGGAGCTTTGCGGGGGAACCCATGTCCGGCAGTCGGGCAAGGTCGGTTACTTCAAGATTATTTCCGAGGGAGCGATTGCCGCCGGTATCCGCCGCATCGAAGCGGCGAGCGGCCCGGCCCTGATCGAGCACATCCAGCATCTCCTGCCTCAACAGGACAAGCACCATGCCCAATTAAGCGAGCGCAAACCCGATCTTGCCGCGCTGAAGGCCTTTTCCGGCGAGGAAACGCCTTCCGCCTACTGGAAACATTGGGAAGCCCGCGAAGCCGCCCTGCACAAGGCCGCCGCTGATGTCGCCCAGCATGAAAAGGACGAGGGCAAGCGCCAGGAAGCCGCTTTCCAAAAGCGCGCGACAACGGATGCCGCCGAACTGATTGCCGCCGCCCGCGCGATTGCAGACGTTCCTTTCATCGCGCATCAGGTCAATGATGCCTCCGCAGCCTATTTGCCAGTCCTGGCCGATGCGCTCAAGACGCGCTGGCAGGGCGTGGCCGTGCTTGCCTCGGTGGATCAAGGCAAGGTCGCGCTTCTTTCCGCCGTCGCCCCGGCTTATACGAAGAAAATTCAGGCCGGAAAAATTATCCAGGCGATTGCTCCGCTGGTTGGCGGCAAGGGCGGTGGACGTCCCGATCTGGCCCAAGGTGGCGGAACGAATCCCGAAGGCGTCGCTGCCGCGCTTGCGAAGGCAGAGGAGTTTGTGCGGGCAAGCGTTTAGGAATTATAAAAAAGCCCCGTCATCCTGAGCTTGTCGAAGGACCTCTAATTATTTTGCTCCAGCGGTACTTTCCGAGAGAATAGTAAGAGGTCCTTCGACAAGCTCAGGATGACAGATTTAAAAGTTTAAAAATAAGCGATCTTTTGCACGGAGGTAGTCCCGTGCTACGCTTTAAGGAATGAAAGCCGCAACGAAATCCAAGCCCCGCAAAACCCGGAAAAAGGGCATCGATTCCATCGACGATGTTTTGCGCGATGTTCGTGCCGGAAAACCGGTGATCGTGGTCGATGACGCTGAGCGCGAGAACGAAGGCGATCTCATCCTCGCGGCGGAAAAGGCGACGGCGCAGAGCGTCAATTTCATGATGCGGTATGGTCGGGGACTCATCTGCGCGCCCATCACCAACGAACGGGCCGCACGGCTGGGTCTCAACCGGATGGTCTTGGATAATCGCGAGAGCTTCAAGACCGACTTCACCGTTTCGGTCGATGCCACCCAGGGCATCACCACGGGCATCAGCGCCGAGGATCGCGCCAAGTCGATTCGCGTCCTGGCCAATCCGAAATCACAGCCCGGCGATCTCGTCCAACCTGGCCATATTTTTCCGCTGCGGGCCAAGGCGGGCGGCGTCCTTCAGCGGAGCGGACACACCGAGGCGGCGGTCGATCTCGCGCGCATGGCCGGGCTCGATTCCTCCGGCGTTCTTTGTGAAATCGTCAAGGACGATGGAACGATGGCGCGTCTGCCCGATCTCCTGAAATTCAAAAAGAAGCACAAGCTCAAGCTCTGCACGATTCTCGATCTCATCGAATATCGTCGTCGCCGCGAAAAACTTATCGAACTGGAACAGCGCGTGAAGATGCCGACTGACTACGGCAACTTCGACCTGCTTCTCTATCGCGCCACGATGAACCAGGAACATCATCTGGCCTTGGTCAAAGGCGACATCGCCGACGGCAAGCCGGTGCTTGTGCGTGTGCATAGCGAATGTCTCACGGGGGATGTCTTTGCTTCGCGCCGTTGCGATTGCGGGAGCCAGCTTCACGCCGCATTGCGCCGGATCGAGCAGGAGGGGCGCGGCATTCTTCTCTACATGCGGCAGGAAGGACGCGGGATCGGTCTTGCGGCCAAGATTCACGCCTACAAGCTCCAGGAGGAGGGTTTCGATACCGTGCAGGCCAATCTCAAGCTTGGGTTTCCTTCTGATTTACGCGAGTACGGTCTCGGCGCGCAGATTCTTTTTGATCTCGGTGTGCGGCAAATCCGATTGCTGACCAACAATCCGAAAAAGGTGGTTGGCCTTGCGGGATATGGTTTGCAAATCGTGGAGACGATGCCGATCCGCATCGAGGCGAATACCCACAACAAAGCCTATCTGCGCACCAAGCAGACGAAGATGGGGCATACGCTTTAGCCGAGGCATCTTGTAGCGGCGGTCTATGACCGTCGAAATCGAAGCGTAACGAGCCAATCCGTTCTCATAACCCACATTCTGTCATCCTGAGCTTGTCGAAGGATCAGCTCCCGGCAAGTCATGGATCTTCGCATGAAGTGAACACTTTACGGAGGCTGATCCCTCGACAAGCTCGGGATGACGGGAATGTGTAATTGGGGCTACAAGGTTGGATGACTTGCCGCGTGTTCAAGCGCGCCGTCGGCGGCTTTTGTTACGAGGCAATCAACGCCGGGTAAAGACGCTGTCAGCGCTCGGATGACTTCGTCTTCGCGGCCTGCCTCGACGAGATTGATCGTGGCGCCACCGAATCCGCCACCGCTCAAACGCGCGCCATAAACTCCCGGAGTCTGGCGGGCCGTTTCCACCAGTTGATCCAGTTCCGGACACGAATTCTCAAAATTCACCCGCGAGCTTTCATGTGAAGCGAACATCAATTTGCCAAAGCGGGCAATGTCTCCCTGTTGCAGGGCATCCGATCCTGCCAGCACGCGCTCGTTTTCCCCAACGATGTGAAGCGCGCGCCGACGAATGCGATCCGCTAGATCACTCTTGTGCGATTGAAGCATCTCCGAAGTGACATCGCGCAGGGCTTTCACGCCCAGGGCATGCGCGGCGGTTTCACAGTCTGACCGCCGTTCGTTGTATTCGCTGGCGACCAACGCATGTTTCACGCCCGAATTCGCCAGGATAAAACTGGTTTTATCGGGAAACGGAACGTGCCGAATCTTGAAACTGCGACAATCGATAAACGTGGCATGGGCCGCCTTGCTCATCAGGGAAGAAATCTGATCGAGCAGACCGCAACGCACACCGACAAAATCGTGCTCGGCCATTTGGGCGAAGTGCGCCATTTGCATCGGTTCGAGGCGTGCGCCAAAGGCTTTCATCAAAAACAGGACGGTCGCAATTTCGAGCGATGCGCTGCTGCTCAAGCCCGCACCCAGGGGCAGATTGCCGGAAATTTCCGCGTCAAAGCCTTCCACGGGCAAATCATTGCGGCGAAACTGATCGACCACGCCCAGGGTATAACGTGACCAGGGTTCTACTTTTTCGGAAGTGAGTCGATCCAGCGCGATGACCTGGGTTTTACCGAATTCCCGCGAATGGAGATGAATCTGCCGATCATCGCGAGCTTGACCCCTAATCGTCGTTCCTCGATCCACGGCGATGGCCAGAACAAACCCTTCATTGTAATCGGTGTGATTGCCCAGAAGTTCAGCCCGGCCCGGTGCGTAAGTGGTGATGGGATTCATCATGGGCGCGTCGCGCCTTGTTGTGGACGAAGATCAACCTGCAAACCGCTGAACCAGGAGAGTCGCGTTGTGACCGCCGAAGCCGAAGGAATTGCTCAGGGCAGTATCGACACGGGCTTCGCGCGCTTTATGGGGCACGTAATCGAGATCACAAGCCGGATCGGGATTATCGAGGTTAATGGTCGGTGGCAGGATATTATTCTCAATCGCCTTGATGCAGAAAATAAGTTCGGCAGCTCCTGCGGCGCCGAGCAAATGGCCGGTCATTGATTTGGTGGAACTGACCGGAATTTTTTTGGCATGGGAGCCAAAAACGGCCTTGATCGCCTCGGTCTCCGCCGCATCGCCAACAGGTGTCGAAGTGCCGTGGGCGTTGATGTAATCGACCTTGTCCACCGAAATACCGGCGCGTTTCAACGAGTTTTGCATGGCCCTGACCGCACCAGCGCCACCCGGAGCAGGCGATGTCATGTGATAGGCATCAGCCGTGAGACCATAACCGGTCAATTCGGCCAGGATGGTTGCGCCACGTTTTTTGGCATGTTCCAACTCCTCCACGATGACAATGGCGGCACCTTCAGCCATGACGAATCCATCCCGGTCCCGGTCAAAGGGACGCGAGGCCCGTTCAGGCTCGTCGTTGCGTGTGCTAAGAGCCTTCATGGCGCAAAAGCCGCTCATGCCCAGGGGGGTACAGGCCGCTTCGCTGCCCCCGGCGAGGATAATCTCGGCTTCGTTGTCGCGGATGAGACGCCAGGCTTCACCGATGCAATTGTTGGAAGTCGCACAGGCGGTTACGACCGAAAAATTAGGCCCGGCAAATCCAAATTCCATGGAGATCAATCCCGCGGCCATGTTGCTGATCATCATCGGGATCAGGAACGGGGAAATCCGGCCCGGCCCCTTGGTCAGCAGAATTTCGTCCTGATCGCCAAGGGACTTGATGCCGCCAATGCCGGAACCGACCAGCACACCGATGCGATCCAATTGCAATTGCTGGGGATCCATCCCGGCGTGTTTAACCGCTTCCTTGGCTGAGGCCATCGCCAGTTGCGTATAGCGATCAGCCCGGCGGGCGTCCTTCTCGTTGAAGAAATGTTTGCGCGGTTCAAAGTCCTTCACCTGCGCAGCAAAACGGCAGTCGTACTTGGAGTTGTCCCAGGAAGTAAGTGTGCTGACGCCGCTCTTGCCGGCCAGCAGGTTGGTCCAGGTTGAGGAAACGTCCAGCCCCAGCGGGGTGACCGCACCCATACCGGTGATGACGACACGGCGTTGGTTCATAGTTCTAGCTACACTCTAACCGAGGAAAGAGCCGATGCGAACGAAAAAGGCACCCTGAAACAGGGTGCCTTACGGTAAAACCGATTTCGCGGGCTTATTTAGAACCCTTGTCTTCGATGTATTTGACGACATCGCCGACGGTCTGCAATTTTTCGGCCTCTTCATCGGGCACTTCGACATTAAATTCTTCTTCAAAGGCCATCACGAGTTCAACCGTGTCGAGTGAATCGGCTCCCAGGTCTTCGATAAACTTAGCCTGGGGCGTCACCTGTTCAGGGTTGACGCCGAGTTGTTCAACAATGATGTCTTTGACTTTATCTTCGATCGACTTTTCCGCCATAAAAAATTCTAGCTCCTTTTCGTGTTCGTGCCGTTGTTACGGGCGCAACTCTTCTTTGGCAAACTTTTTCTTTCCGTCAAGCTTTTGCGTTTAACTTTCTTGGGCTTGACAGTTTCTCCAATACCATCCTTCTACATCACCATGCCCCCGTCAACGGTCAAGATTTGTCCTGTGATATAACTCGCTGCGGCAGAGCAGAGAAAGGCTGCCACGCCTGCCACATCCTCCGGCTGGCCGAGGCGTTGGAGCGGGATGCGTTCCAGCAGTTTTTTTCGCAAATCGTCGCTTAAATCTTTTGTCATGTCCGTTTCGATAAAACCGGGGCAAATCACATTGCAGGTGATCCCGCGCGACGCAAACTCGCGTGCGACCGATTTGGTGAATCCGATCAATCCAGCCTTTGAAGCCGCGTAATTGGCCTGGCCTGCATTGCCCATCAGCCCGATGACCGAGGAAATATTGATGATGCGTCCGGCGCGTTGCTTGACCATTAATCGACCCACCGGTTTGGTGAAATTAAACGCCCCCTTCAAATTCGTGTTGATGACGATATCCCACGCTTCACTCGTCATGCGCGCCAGCAGGCCGTCCCGGGTCACCCCTGCATTATTGACCAGAATGTCGATGTGCTCGAACCGGGCCATGATTTTTTCGACGGTGGCCTCGACAGCGGCTCCGTCAGCCACATCAACCACAAAAGGCTCGGCTACTCCGCCTGCCGCGCGAATCGCTGCCAGGGTCTCCTTCAGCGCATCCTCGCTTCGGGCTACTGCGGCAATGGAAGCGCCTTCCTGGGCCAACGCCAGGGCGATGGCCTTGCCCAAGCCACGGCTGGCGCCGGTGACGAGCGCAACCTGGTTGGTTAGGGACTTAGTTGAGGGCACGGGGATGTTTAACGATGTCGTCATAAGTTTCCAATGATAAACAATGCACGGAGGGATTAATGCGACGCACCAGCCCGGCCAGAACCCGGCTCGGCCCACATTCCATGAAATAGGTAAAACCGAGTCCAATAAGCTTTTGAACCGATTCCTCCCAACGAACCGATCCGCAGACCTGCGATTCGAGCGCGGCATGAATCTGTTCCGGCGTATCGGTTATATCGGCGGTAAAATTGGACACAACGGGTACGCGAGGCGCGGCGATCTCGGCCTTGATGATATGCGGGGTCAGTCCCTTCGCTGCGCTTGCCATCAAACGGGAATGGTAGGCCCCAGCCACGTTCAGGGGAACGATTCTTGGAACACCTCTTGCCTTGGCCGCTGCCGCCACGCCTTCCATTTTCTTTTTCTCTCCCGACAAGACGATCTGGCCGGGACAATTCAGGTTCGCCACATCGACGTCGCACAAAGTGGCAATTTCGCGGGCCTGTTCGGGTGTCGCGCCGAGGAGGGTGATCATCGTGCCCTCGGTAACATTACACGCTTCTTCCATCAGGCGACCCCGATCCGCCACGAGTTCCAGGCCTGTCTGAAAGGTAAGGCTGCCCGCGGCCGCATGGGCCGTATATTCGCCCAAGGATAGCCCGGCGGCGGCTTCAAAGCGGAGCGGATGGCCCGTGTGATCCTGAAACGCTGCCAGGAGAGCCAGTCCGTACACGTAAAGGGCAGGTTGGCAAACCCGCGTCTCGGTCAGGGACTCTTCGGGGCCTTGGAAACTGATTTTGCTGAGTGGCCAGCCAAGTTGCTTGTCGGCCAGGTCATAGAGAGCGCGCGCAGAGGGGCTGTGCTCATACAAATCAGCGCCCATGCCTACTTTTTGCGCGCCTTGTCCGGGAAAAATCAGGGCACGAGGTTTGAGTGAAGTCATGAATAAAAAGGATGAGCAACGAATCCTAACTAAAACTGGCCAGTCTGGCTAGAGTCTGTACGTGCTTTCGTAAAATTAAACTCGTTTTTTTGAATAGCCATCGCCAGAAGGTCGATGGTTACCTGCGATGAGGCTTGATCTTTAGGCGTAACCGCGTCATTACGCCGTGGTTGCATGAGTCGTCTAATTCTCATTCTTGTCTTGGTGCTGGGGGCATTGGGATTTTTTCCCGTCATGGCCTTTGCGGCGGGGACATCGCCAGAGACGGAGACTTTCCCGCCGTCCTTGGAATCGTACCAGGATAACAACACATCGAATGTCTGGACGCTTCTGGTGAATCGGGTTCATGCCGAGCCGTTCAACCTGATCGCCACGGTGATTTTTTTCCTCGCGATCATCCACACCTTTCTCGCGCCAAAAATTCTCCATCTTTCGCATCGCCTGCAACACGATTACGAGGAGGAGCTTAAGAAAATCCATGGCGCGGAAACCAAGCTTTCGCACCGTCGTCGTCAAAGCATTCCGGCGGCGATGCTCCATTTTCTTGGCGAAGTCGAAGCGGTCTTCGGCATCTGGGCTTTGCCTCTTGCGCTCGCTCTTCTTTTCAGCAAAGGCTCCGATGTGGCGCGGCACTATTTTGATTCCGGGGTCAGATATACTGAGCCGCTCTTTGTCGTCGTTATCATGGCCATCGCGGCCAGCCGTCCCATTGTGCAATTCACGGTGCGGGTATTAAGTCTCATCGCCGGGCAATCACCCGCCCGCTGGTGGCTGGCGCTTCTCACGATTGGCCCGCTCTTCGGATCGCTTATCACGGAACCGGCGGCCATGACCATTTGCGCCGTGTTGCTGGGACGTGAATTTTACCGACTTGGCCCCAGCAAACCGTTCATGTACGCGACGCTCGGGCTTCTTTTCGTCAACGTCTCGGTTGGTGGTGCGCTTACCAATTTTGCCGCGCCCCCCGTGTTGATGGTCGCTGCCAAATGGGGCTGGAGTTCCGCCTACATGTTCGAGCAGGTGGGCATTCGCGCCTTTGCCGGGATTGTTCTCAGCAATCTCGCTTACTTCCTGATTTTTCGACGCGAATTTTTCCGCATGACCGATAACGCGCTCAATCTTCCCCAGGACGAAACTGAGCATCAGGAATCAGTCCCGTTTTGGATCACGGGCGCGCATCTTGGGTTTTTGGGCTGGACGGTTCTCGTGGCTCATGAGCCTGCGCTCTTTATCGGCGGCTTTCTTTTTTTCCTCGCGTTCACGATGGCGACCACGGTGTATCAGGATGAAATCAACATGCGCTCGCCGATGCTCGTCGGTTTTTTTCTCGCCGGTTTGGTCATTCACGGCGGACTGCAAGCCTGGTGGATCGAACCAGTGTTGAGTCGTTTAAGCCAGTACCCGCTGCTGGTTGGGGCGACTGTCCTGACCGCCTTCAACGACAATGCGGCGATTACCTATCTCGCCACGCTCGTGCCGAATTTCAGCGATGAGCTCAAGGATGCTGTGGTGTCCGGCGCGATTTGCGGGGGCGGCCTGACCGTTATCGCCAACGCGCCTAATCCGGCGGGGCAGTCGATTCTCCAAAAATATTTCCCGGAAGGGAGCATTGCGCCGGGCGGCCTTTTCCTCGCCGCGCTTGGGCCGACTTTGGTGATGCTCTTTTTCTTCGCGCTGCCGCGATGACGGCTGTATCTAGGCCTCGCGCACGATCATTTTCAACCCATGTTTGGGACGGAGCGTCACCGTTGGGCGAATCGCCACGACATGTCCCGGCACCGCTTCAAATCGCCAGCGTCGCGCCATCACGGCCAGCATGATCACGCCTTCCGTCCAGGCGAAAGCTTCGCCAATGCAAATGCGTGCGCCGCCCCCAAATGGAAAATAGGCGAATTTGGGACGCTTGGCCTCGGCCTCTTTATCGAGCCAGCGTTCCGGACGAAACTCAGTGGCATTGGGCCAGTAGCGTTCATCGCGATGAATAATGTACTGGCTCACGATGACAATCGTCCGGCGCGGAACCTCATAATCGCCAATCGAGACATCCTCCAAGGCCCGCCGACCCACCACCCAGACCGGAGGGAAAAGGCGCATCGATTCGGAAAGCACTGCCGTGGTGTAAGGCAACCGCCGGGTATCCTCGAGATTCGGCAAACGATCTGGCCCAAGCACGGCATCGATCTCGGCTTTCATTTTCACGCGCACTTCTTCGTGCTGGCTCAGCAGGTGCCATGTCCAGGCCAGCGCATTGGCGGTCGTCTCATGCCCGGCGATAAAAAGCGTCATCGCCTGATCACGCACCTCGGAATCGGTAAGTCGCTTTTGAGGATTTTCCGCATCTTCCGCCGCCAACAGCATCGAAAGCAGGTCGCCGTGATCTCGCCCGTCTTTTCGCCGCTGGGAGATTAGACGGAAAATAGTCGCATCGAGCCGCTCCTGCGCCTCCTTCAATCGGCGATTACCCGATGTCGGCAAACGTCGAAGCAATCTCCAGAACGGCAGGAGCATCCGGTTGAAATTCTCGATGATTGTCGTCAGCGATTCCGCGATGTCGTGGGCTTCCGATTCGACTTCCGATCCGAACAGCGTTTCACCCACCACGGCGAGCGTCAGCCGATTCATTTGCGTGGCCATGTCCAATTCCTCGCCCGGGTGCCGTAACTCCGTCCATTGTCGTGATTTTTCCGCCATCATCTGCGCGTAACCGACGATTCTCCCATGATGAAATGCTGGTTGGATAAGTTTTCGTTGCTGGGCATGTTCCTGCCCTTCACTGACCAACAGGCTGTTGCCCAGGAAATCGCGCGCGCCCTCCAGCGCTTTTCCCTTGCGAAAGGAATGCTGTTTCGTCACAAGCACTTCGTTCACCAGGGCGGGATCACTGAACAAAACGAATCGCTCGTTAAAAATACTGAACCGGGCAGCATCGCCACATTTTTGTTTTAGCTCCTCAAAAAAATGGAGCGGCGAACGAAAACGCCGATGCACACTTCCGACAAAAGGAAGCTCGCGGGGTTTTGGAATGGAACGATATGCGTGCTGGGGCATGTTTTTATAAAGTATCCGCTACTTAGGCAAAGTCGATGGAACGGTCTTCCACAATTTTAGGGGTTCCGTCATCCCTCGACAAACTCGGGATGACAGATTAAACATCTCGCGCCATGTGGACTGATCGCGAGCTGCTTACCGCCCTCCGGCGCGGAGATGACGATGCTTGGGAGGAGGCCTTCCGGCGGCTCTATCCCTCCGCGTTCGCCGCCGCCCGCCATCCCCTTGCTGCGCTCACGCCTTCCGAGGCCGAAGACATCGCCATCGAAGCGCTGACCCTGCTTTTGCCCAAGGTAAATCAGATCACCGAACTCGATGAACTGCGCCCGCTTGTTGTCACCATCGCTTCGCGCAAAGCCATTTCCGAGAAACGCCGTCAACTCGCCGACAAGCGCGGTGGCGGGGATGTCACGAGTCTTGACGCCATGCAGGACGATGAAACCCTGCGATTTGAACCGGCGGAACAATTAGCCAGCCATCTCACGGGCACCGATTTGCGCGAGCTTTCCCAACTGCTCGATGCGGCGCTTTCCCACCTTGAACCACGCCATGCCCAATTATTGCGGGATTTTCTGGTCTATCATGTTTCCTACAAGGAACTGGCGGAAAAATATCGGATGCCGATAGGCAGTATCGGGGTGAATCTCGCCCGCAGTCTCGACAAGGTTCGCGCCCATTTGAAGACCTCACCAAAATTATGGAAAGAACTGATCGCCTATTTGCGATAATAGATTATGGACGCTGAATCCTTTACCAATCTTGCCCTGCGTGTACTCGCCCGTGAAGCAACCGATGAGGAACGCCGCGCTCTTGACGCTGCGATGACCTCCAATCTCGCGTACCGGGAGGAATTTTCGCAACTCAAAATCGCACACGAAGTTCTGCGCATCCTTGCGCCCATGACGGAAGCCACCCAGGCCAGGGAACCGGAACTTCCCGCCTATCGACTCAACGAGCTTCGCACCGCAGTTCGTCAACATTTTGGGCCAGCGAACCAACGTGCCTCGACAATGAATAACCATGGTCTGCTGACTCCCGCCCTGCGCTGGCTTTTAGGCGGCGGCGTGATGACGGCCCTTGCCATCGTGGTGGTCTTGATGAGTTTTTCTGATCGCATGGTCGAAATCGGGCTTTATCAAACCGATACTGTTCGAGGTGGGGACACGCCCTTTTCGTCCGCAGATGTGCCAGCCGCCCATGTTGTCACTTTCAATCAGGATGCGCCGTTCGATCAATGGAAAAAGACCCTAGGCTGGAACCAACATGCGAAGGTCTGGATCGATAATGAAAACGATCTTCTTCATGTCGTTCGGCGTGATAAGAACGGACAGATCATTGAGCAAACCGAGCCATTGGCACCGACGAATCGTGAGCAGCGCGAACAAATCAGCCGCGCCGTGGAATCGTTGCAGAAAAAATAAAAACTTCGCAAAAGAATCCGTCATCCCGAGTGAAGGTGAGCCGGAAAGTCCGTTTGAGCGCAGCATCAACCCGAACCGCAGTCGAGGGATATGGCTCGAACTTGGGAAGAGTCCGACGGGCAGCAAAAGACTTATTAGCTCATCAGGGATATTCTTTTTCGCATGAGCGACAAGCGAGAATCCCTTCTGGTGTGCAAAAATCTTGTGACGCCACCTTCACATTTGGTCTATCGAGCCATATCCCTCAACTGCGGCTCGAGTAAGCTTGCGGATTACACACACTTTAGGATTCGCCTTCGTTCGGGATGACAGAGCTTCTCAATTCGTCTCGAAGCCGTATTTGGCCCAAATTTCCTTTGCCGCTTCACCAATGCAGTAGTCCATGAAAGCATGGGCCAACACAGGGTTTTTTGCGGCTCGAGAAACGGCTGCCGTGTAGAAAATCGGCGGGGCATCGTCGTTCTTCAAGGAAACCATCTCGAAACCCGGCAGGGTGACTTTGGCCAGATCAGTTTTATAGACAAAGACCGCATCTGCCTGCTCGCGTTCCACGATCTGCAAAGCCAACACCTCCGTGCCCGCATAAACAAAAATGTTTTTGTTCTGGTCGTTCAACAAGTCATGCTTTTGCAGGGCGCGCTTGGCGACCCGTCCCGACGCCACCAAATCGGGATTGCCCAGCGCCACTTTTTTCCATTCCGATCCGATCAGGTCGAACCACTCCAGTTCATCGTCCTTGACCAGTGCCTTGCGTCCATAAATTACCAGCGTGTTGCGCGCAACAGAACGCTGTCCGTCGGCGAAGAGCAACTTCTTGTCGGTCATTTCCTTCATGTCCTGAATATCGGTGTCGATAATCAGATCGCTTGCCGCGCCCGCCTCTATCTTAGCTCGCATAGTGCCGGCATTCGTCAGCGTCAAAGGCACTTGCGGATTTGATTCGAGACTGTCCGCCCAACTTTGCGCCAGTTCCTGCAATACGTCGCGCAAGCTGCTATCCGCCATGATGGAGAGGACTGGCCCCGAAGATGCAGCAGCAGGCGCATTTGTTGCGGGGACAGGCGTCGGCGGCACAGGTGCGGATGGAGTTGAAGCCGGTTTGGCGGGAATAACCTGGTGCGGATCCGCCGGGCGTGCGGGAATCGGTGTTTGCGCCGACAACGGTGCCAGCCCGGCACTCAAAAATGCGAGGGTGACGCACCACAAGAAACGTTTCACCTTAAAGAGTGTCATCCATCAATTCGTAAGCGATTGCGCTGAGAACAAAAAAGGCCGCTGTCTCCGCACGCAAAATAATTTTACCGAGCGAGACCGGAATGAACCCCGCCGCGCGTGCCATGCCGATTTCCGCCGGTGTGAAATCGCCCTCGGGGCCGATCATCACCACGATCGGAGTTCCTATTTTCAAATTCTTCAACTGTTCACGCAACGCAGTCTTCAACGGTTGCGCTTCCGGTTGGAGCGACGCGATCAACTTCACTGCACCCCGGGGAATCGCGGCCACAAAATCTTTCGGCGAACGTGGCGCATGAACAACGGGCAGCCAGTTCTGGCCACACTGCTTGGCGGCTTCGATGGTAAGCTTCTGCCATTTTTCCACCTTCGCTTCGGCTTTCTCTTCATCGATCTGCGCAATGCTGTGATCCGATTGCAGCGGAGCCAATTCGGAGACGCCAAGTTCAGTGGCTTTTTGCAGGATCAAGTCCATCGACTTCGGTTTGGTCAACGCCTGTGCCAGCCATACCGGATGCGTCGCCTTGGTCGAAGCCGCCTTGGCGAGGATTTGGAATTTTACCTCGTCGCGGGAAATTTCAGTGATGCGCGCCTTGGCTTCGATGCCTTGTCCGTCAAAAACGGCAAATAGTTCGCCCACTCCCTGACGCATGACCTGCGCGCAATGGTGGGATTGTTCCGCGTCGAGCACGCCGCGATCAAGTGAGGGAGAGTAGTAACGTTTCATTTGAAAAAATCCTTGGCTTTGCGGAAGAAGGAATTTTCCTCCGGATGGGTATGTTCATCACAACTGTCTGCGAAGGCCTGCAAACTGGAGCGTTGTTCCACGTTCAATTTGGTTGGCACCTCGACATAAAGTTTCACATGCAAATCGCCCAGGCCGCGACCATGCACCTCGGGTAATCCCTTGCCGCGAAGACGAAAAACTTTGCCCGAGGGTGTTCCAGCCGGAACCTTGAGCACGGCGCTTCCTTCAAGGGTCGGCACCTTGACTTCACCGCCGAGCGCCGCCAGCGCAAAGCTGATCGGCACGTTGCAAAAAAGATCGGTGCCTTCACGCTGGAAAATATCGTGCGCTTCGACATGCAGAACGACATAGAGATCACCTGCCGGACCTCCCCGCACTCCACCCTCGCCCTGGCCGGATGAGCGCAGTCGCGTTCCATCCTCAACCCCGGCGGGAATCTTGATTTTGATCTTGGTCGTTTTTTCCATGCGTCCTTCGCCCCGGCAGGTATGACATGGCTTTTCAATGCTTCGTCCCGCCCCACGACAACGGGGACATGTTTGCGCGATATTGAAAAATCCCCGCGTCACAGCCACTTGTCCCTGTCCGCCGCAGGTTGGGCAGGTGGTAATCTTGCTGCCCGGCTCCGCACCGGAACCGCTGCAAGTATCACACGCCTGCAACTTGGAAATTTCTATCTCCTTTTCCACGCCGCGCGCGGCTTCCTGGAAGGTGATGCGCATGTCGTAACGCAGGTCGGAGCCGCGACCGCGTCCGCCACGCTCTCCGCCATCCTGCTGAAACGCCTCGTCAAAAAAGTTGCTGAAAATCCCGCCACCGCGATTTCCGCCGCCGCCGAAAACTTCGCGAAAGACCTCGAAGGGATCGTGCACGCCTCCCATTCCGCCACCGCCCATGCCTCCGCCGGGCGCGAATGCCTGATGGCCAAAGCGGTCGTAAGCACTGCGCTTGTCGGGATTGCTAAGCACTTCATAGGCTTCGCCCAATTCCTTGAACTTTTCCTCAGCCGATTTATCACCCGGATTTTTGTCGGGATGATGCTTCACCGCCAGCTTCCGGTAGGCCTTCTTCATCTCTTCGGGAGTGGTATTCCGTTCCACACCGAGGACAACGTAATAATCGCGCTTGGTCGTAGCCATTTACTTCGATTTCGCCTTGGAGGATGCCTTGGGTTCGGATGGTTTGGCCACAAAAACCGAAGCGGGCCGCAACAAACGATCCTTGAGTTTGTAACCCTTGCGCATCTGGGAAAGGACGTGGCCTTCGGGATGTTCGTCCGATTCGTGATGGCCGAGCGCCTCGTGACGATGCGGGTCAAAGGGATGTCCGACGGCATTGATCGATTCCACCCCAGCCTCGCGCAAGACCTGTTGGAATTGCGCCAGCGCCATTTCAAACCCCTGTGCGATGGCTTTGGGATCGGTGGCTGTTTTCGCAGCCTCCATTCCCATTTCAAAATTATCGAGCACCGGCAGCAATCGTTCCAGCAGAGCTTCGCTGGCGTACCGCACGGCTTCTTCCTTTTCCCTGAGAATGCGTTTGCGTGAGTTGTCCCACTCTGCCTGGGCCCGAAGCAGGCGATCCTTGAATTCCGCCGCCTGCGCGGCTAATTGCTCCGTGATTTGCGGCATCTCACTGGAGACGACGCCATCAGCCGCAGTTGACGAAGAAGGAGTTTCCTCCGTATTCGGGTGCTTCGTGGTCTTCTCTTCTTTTTCTTTGTGGGAACTCATATTAAAAAATTCATGTTATCCATCGGACTGTTATACGGCTGTGACTCCCGATAAGGAGCTTTTAATGGGTCACAGACAAGCCCATTTTCAATTATTGCCCGCAACGTGACCGAGATCTTCCCGCAAAAACTCGACCACATCTTTAAACTTCGGGATATTGCGGGGATCAAACTCCATCAGGTTCTCGTGGGCTTCCAAAATGGTTGGTGCGACTTCGGCGCGGGTTGAGACGGGGCACGGAATTTCTTCCAACGGCTTTTCCGCAACCCCATTGAGATCGACACGTTTGTTATCGATTTGAAGCAGGCGATCAAGGCCCAGGTTCTTCAATAATTCCAGATTGCGGGGGCTGGCGTTAAGAACATGCAGGAGACTATGGCCACCCTCCTTAAGCTCGAGTCCCAAACCCAGTAAAATTCCCAAAAAAGTGCTGTCCAGATAGCTACAAACTTCCAGATCAACGACAAAGCGATTGACCCCCTCTTTCAGCAGTTGCTGATAAAAGATCTTCAAACAACTCGAATTTTGAAAAGAACCGCGTCCAACCACCTTGATGAACCCGAGATTGGCATTCCGTGCCACCAAAATTTTCGAAATCTCCACAAATGGAGTATATGCCGGGGGCTGAAAAGGTCAACGACTCGAACCTTAATGACGTAAAGTATTTCAAGGACTGGAACCTGAATCGAGTCCATTATTATCTTCTAGTACCTTGTTTCTGAATTGGTTGCATGTATCCTTTCGAGGTATGAAATTAGTCGTGGCGATCACCGGGGCCAGCGGTTCCCTTTATGCCCAACGGCTTCTCCAGCTTCTCGATGAAGACCCCCAAGGCCCCCATGAAGTCCATGTGGCACTGAGTACCCATGCTCGGGAAGTGGCCATGACCGAGGTTGGAAAACTAGCCCTGCCTGACCGATTTCAAGTTCATGGCGATGACTCGATGCGGGTTCCTTTTGTGAGTGGCTCGGCCAAGTTTGACGCGATGGTGATCATCCCATGTTCCATGGGTACGTTGGGCCGGATTGCCCACGGCTATTCGGATAGCGCCATTGCTCGTGCCGCCGATGTTTTCCTCAAGGAAAAGCGACGATTAATCCTCGTTCCGCGAGAAACGCCTTGGAATCTGATCCAGGCCCGGAACGTGGTCACCCTGCTCGAAGCCGGTGCGGATGTCATCCCAGCCATACCCTCCTTTTATCACCGACCCGAGACCGTGCTCGATGTGGTCGATACGGTCATCGCCCGCGTGCTGGATCATTTGGGCATGAAGCACACGCTGATCAAACGGTGGATGGAACCGGAGGAGACTAAAGATTGATGATCCTACTTTGATCTGCATCAATTCTATTCTCTTATGCCTTCTTCCGTCATCATGACCTCGCCGCCGGGTGGTCCACGCCCCGGCCTGCTCCGTCATTTTTTAGGCACGCTGGAGCTGATCAAATTTTCGCATTCGGTCTTTGCATTGCCATTTGCCCTGTCAGCGATGTTGATTGCGGCGCGGGGTGTGCCGTCGTTTCCAGTGCTGTTCTGGATTCTCTGGTGTCTCGTTTCGGCCCGAACGGCGGCGATGGCGTTCAATCGCTGGGCCGATTGGGACTATGATAATTTCAACCCCCGCACCAAGCGCCGGGCGCAACTGGGTACGCGTCGCTTGACCATGTTTTTATGCGGAATTGCGCTCGCGGCTTTTGTCCTGGGATGCTCGCAACTTAACTTTTTGTGCCTGGCGCTCTGCCCGGTGGCCTGCCTTCTCATTCTCGGTTACTCGCTTACCAAGCGTTTTACCGCCTACACCCATGCTTTTTTGGGACTGGCACTGGCTGCCGCGCCGATGGGGGCATGGGCTGCCACGGTCGGCAATTTCAACTCCCCCCTGCCATGGCTGCTGGCGACGGGGGTCTGGTGCTGGGTCTTTGGCTTCGATTTGATTTATTCAACGCAAGATGTCGAATTTGATCGCCAGGCGCGGCTCCATTCCTATCCCGCGAGGCACGGCGTCAAGGCGGCCCTGCGATTGGCTCGCATTCTTCACTTCATGACCTGGCTTATACTTCTGGCTTTTGGTTGGCTTGCGATGCTCTCACTGCCATATTGGATCGCGATGCTTTTGATCTTATTCGCGTTATTGGTTGAACATATTCTTTGCCTGACGGGCGATCTCCATCGGATCAATATCGCTTTTTTTCAAATGAACGCCTTCGTCGGACTTTTTCTTGTGGTCGGAATTGCAGCCAGTCTCTACTGGCCCGACTGGCATCTTTTTGCGAAAGGTCCGCTATGAGCTTCATGGACGCCATTCTTTCCCGCGCCGGGTTGAACGACATAGCCGAAAAAGTCTTCGCCGCGCAACGGCTGACCGACGCCGATGCGCTCAAGCTTTACGAGATCAAGGATCTCAACGCGCTCGGCTATCTGGCCAATCATGTGCGCGAACGCAAGAACGGCAATGTCGCCACCTATGTCCTTAATCTTTATCTCAATTATTCGAACATCTGCATCCTGAGTTGCCAGTTCTGCGCCTTTGCGCGTCGGCCTCATGAAAAAGAGGGTCAGTTCACTTACGATATTGAAGAGATGGCGCGTCAGACCAAGGAGGCTTATGACAAGGGAGCCACTGAGGTTCACATCGTCGGCGGTCTTCACCCCAAGCTCCCCTTTTCCTACTATACGGAGATGATCAAGGCATTGAAGGCGGCGTGTCCGAACCTGACCGTGAAGGCTTTCACCGCGATTGAAATTCGGCACCTGGCGGAACGGATCGCCAAGAAGCCGATTCGTGAAACGCTCGAAATTTTGCGCGAGGCGGGACTTAGTTCGCTCACGGGTGGTGGCGCGGAAATTTTCGATCCCGAAGTGCGTGACAAAATTTGTCGTGGCAAGGAAAGCGCCGAGGAATGGCTTGAAGTCCATCGCACCTGGCACCAGATGGGGGAACGCAGCACCTGCACCATGCTTTATGGCCATGTTGAAACCACGGCGCACCGGGTCGATCACCTGCGGCGGCTTCGCGAGTTACAGGACGAAACGCATGGCTTCACCGCGCTGGTTCCCTTCGCCTACGAACCGGAGCACAACAAGCTGACCCATCTGGGCATGGGTCGCGCCTCGGCTTTTGAGGATTTGCGGAATCTGGCCATCGCCCGGATTTATCTCGATAATTTCGATCACATCACCGCCTACTGGGTGAGCCTCGGGTTGCCCCTGGCGCAAGTTGCGCTGAGCTTCGGCGTGGACGATCTGCACGGAACCATCCAGCAGGAAAAGATTTTCCATATGGCCGGGAGCAAGACCCCTCAGAGCCAAACCGTGATCACGCTGGAGCGCGCCATTCGCGAGGCGGGGCGCGTTCCGATGCAACGCAATACCTTTTATCAGCGGCTCAACGGGACACCTGATTTGACACCCATGCCCGATAGACCAACGCAGGAGGGGGTGTTGGTGTGATCTCGGCACTTCTCGATTTGTTTTTCGCCATCTGCGGATTAGGCGAAAGCGATGCCGAATCTCCCGGCGGCCGTTGGTTCAGGAATTTGGAATCGACTGACGGCCAAGAACCGAAAGGTGCTTCGCCCGGCATCCCGGACAACAAAGCCATGGAAAAGCCGCCGAGCCCGGTTGATAAAACCACGGCTGCCCGAAGGGCTTCAGCGCTCGACAAGGAATTTTGGGAGACACAACAATAACTATGCTTCCCGAAAATTATCCAACTCCGACAACAGCCTCCGAGTCCTCTCCATTAACTTGGAACCTTGGTTCGGTGCCTTATCTCAATGCACGGCCTCTTCACTGGGGCATCCAGGAACCGGTGAGCTTCCTGGATCCGAATAAACTCGCCGCCGAATTGGCCGAGGGACGGTTGCAGGCCGGGCTGGTGCCGCTGGTCGAAGTGATCGAAAACGCCGCTGCCTATCATATCGTTAACGGCGTGGCCATCGGTTCACTGAACAGCGTTTACAGCGTGATTCTCATTCACACCATCCCCGTCGTGCGCATCAAGACTGTTTCTCTCGATCCTGCATCCAAAACATCGAACCAACTGCTTCGCGTCCTGCTTCAAAAATATTATCGCCTGAACCCCATCTACGTTTCACCCGACGAACCGGCGGAGGGACAACTCCTTATCGGTGATCCGGCCATTGTCCATCGCCAGTCGCACCCGGACGAACGTTGTCTGGACCTGGCTCAATCGTGGCATGCCTACACGGGGCTGCCCTTTGTTTTTGCCGTGTGGGCTATCCGCAAAGAGACGCCGAATGCGGAACTTCTCGCTAAAAACCTGCGTGCCGCAGCAAAGATCGGCCTGGCAGCGAGGGATCAAATTGCGCGCACACCTTTTGAATATCGCTACCTGACCGACCATCTTTATTATCATCTCGGCGATCCGCAGAAAAAAGCCATCATGGCCTTTGCCGCTGACTTGGTGGAAATCGGCCATCTCCAAAAAATTCCTGAACTTAGTTATTTATGATCCAACCT
>JABDGH010000006.1:0-1678 GCA_013286145.1 Verrucomicrobiota bacterium | reverse complement strand
CATGAACTTGAAATCGGTCAGGCAGGGCTAGTTTTCCAACCTCTGCTCGATACTGAAATCAAAGACAAAGTGCTCGATGGCGGACGCATCACGTCCGACGAAGCCAAGCAGCTTTACTTCGCGCCATTGACCGAGCTTGGCGAACTGGCTGACGCGCGACGCCGTCAACGCAAGGGCGCGGCTTATGGAGGCCGGGGCAACGAAATCGTCACCTACATCATCGACCGCAACATCAACTACACGAATGTTTGCAACGTCTATTGCAAGTTCTGTGCCTTCATGCGGACGGAACGTGATGACGATCACTACGTGTTGACCCCGGAGCAAATCGGCGAAAAAATCAAGGAGCTCGAGGCCATCGGCGGTACGCAAATTCTCATGCAGGGCGGGCATCACCCGAAGCTCGGGATCGATTATTACCTGAATTTGCTCCACTACATCCGCACCAATCATCCCACGATCAACATCCACGGCTTCTCGCCGCCTGAGTTCAATCACTTTGCCGAGGTTTTCAAGATGTCGCTGGAGGAAGTCATTCGTCGCTTCAAGGAGGCAGGACTCGGCTCGATTCCGGGTGGCGGTGGTGAAATTCTCGTCGATAAGATACGCAACGCCATCGCGCCGCTAAAATGCGATTCAGATCACTGGCTTGAAGTCATGCGCATCGCGCATCGGCTCGGGTTGGCCAGCTCGGCCACGATGATGTTCGGTCACGTCGAGAGCGTCGATGACCGGATCGAGCACCTGCGCCGTCTGCGCGAGGTGCAGGATGAAACGGGCGGATTTACCGCGTTCATCTGCTGGACGTTCCAGCCCGAAAATACACGACTGAAAGCAACGCCGGTCGGCTCGCATGAATACCTGAGGATGCAGGCGTTGAGCCGCATCTTTCTCGATAATTTCGATAACGTGCAATCGTCATGGGTGACGCAAGGCCCGAAGATTGGCCAAGTGGCGCTTCAGTACGGCGCGAACGATTACGGCAGTGTGATGATGGAAGAAAATGTCGTCTCAGCGGCGGGCACCAGCTTTCGATTGACCGTGGACGAGATTAAAAAAGCGATCTCCGAACTCGGCTACGAAGCGCACCAGCGTGATAACTGGTATCAGTTACTGAACTGAGTCCTTAATGTAGCGGCGGTCTATGACCGTCGCATTTCAATCCGTTTTCGCATCACTCAGTGTGGGAAAAAGGAGAGTGGGAAAAAAGGGGACAGGCATGTTTTCGGTTTGGTTAAAGATACCTGTCCCCTTTTTCACTCAACGTTTATTTTTTTCTGGCACCTCGGGTGCTATGGCTGGCGTGTGGAGTTCACTTTTATTACGATAGTAGGAATAGAAGTCATCCAAATCCTCTTTTTTATAGTCGTATGATTCTAATACATCTGATAGGACGCTTATTCTCCGCAAATCTTTTTCAGAATTCAATAACCCTATAACCGTTTCTTTCACAAGTGGAAATTGAAGTTCTGGCATGCAATAACACATTAATTCATGAATATGGCTTCCTGCTTGATTAAGCTTTCGGACAAACTCTAGTTCGGCTTCTCTTCGAAGCTCAGGTTCGGCATTCGATACATACAGCAATACAGCAAAAAAGGCAGGCTCATACTCATTTGTGCTGTCGTATTTGTACTGATAATCGACCGCAAATGATACCATCTGACGCAGCACTTCT
>JABDGH010000005.1 GCA_013286145.1 Verrucomicrobiota bacterium | reverse complement strand
CGATCACGAATCTCGAGAATATTGCAAACCTCGTGATTGTGATGATTCTCCTGGTCGTAATCGGTGATGATCGGATGAGCCATGTGCGAATAATGGGCATTGAGTTCGCGTAAAAGAGCCGATTCCTTCACGCCGAGATCGCGGACATCGAGGCCGAGCTTGCGCGCCTCGCGCGTCGTGATCGGATACGAGTGCGAGGGATAAGATGAGTTAAGCTCGCGGCTGATCCGCTCCGCCCGCTTGCCGGACGGCATGTGGTAACTGAGCAATTCCTGGCAGATGCGGATCGAGAGGGAGCTCGACCGATCCAGCGCGCCGATGACCAGGGGGTGAATGTAGCGATAGACCTCGGGATAGGGATTGCCCTTGACCCGTTGCTCTTTCCAGAGGCGCAGGATGCGAAAAACTTCATCTTGGCTCACGGAGACAATCTCGTTGCGGCTATCGACCGGGGAAAGCTGGTGCTTCAGGCTCGTATCGACCGCCGTGAGGTAGGAGGTCTGCCCCATGTGAATTTCATTGGCGCCAAGGGCGACCATGGTGGCGGCGGAAGCGCATTCAAATGGCGCGTAAAGCACGACGCGCTTGAATCGGCTTCGTAAAAGATGCACCAGCCGCAAAGCCGCCTCGGGATTGCCGCCGTCCGACTTGAGAAAAAGTCCCACGGACGTGCCGTGCTTGCGGGTTTCCAGCAGTTGCGCCATGGCCATTACATCGTTCTGGCAAATGGAACCGCCTGACGATGTCCAATACGCCAGCAACGGCAGCCCGATCTCCTTTTCGAAACGGGTGAAGATCGCTTGGGTCTCCCGGGTGAGAACCGGTGCGCGCTTGGCTGGGGGTGGCCGCATGATGGTTCCATTATCGGGTGTAAGTTTGGCGCGGGCGCGTGGCATGGTGGACTTTCAGCATGTCACGCGATAACCCGCAGGGCAAGCAGCAGGCACCCACAACAAGGAAAACACTCAAAATTATTCCGAAACGGTTTGCATCTCATGGAGGAAAAGCTAGACAGATAAATGCCCTTTTTCTCCCTTGACCGCCTGCGCCACCTTTCCTCCAAAAGCCTTCTTCCCCTGTCAGTGGTTTTCCTCGTGGGAGCGGCATTTCTGGCCTCTGGCTGCCACCCTGCCGTGACCGATCCCAAGGATCCGAAGTTTATCGTGGCCGAGAGGGGTAATTGGAAAATCACCCGGGCGGATCTTGACGCCGAGCAGGCATCTTATTTAAAACAGCATGAACTGACACCGGACAAAATCGAGCCGGCCAAGATTCCCGCGTTTGAATCTGCCGTGCTGGACAACATGCTCTTGAAGTCGATCTTCATGGAAAAAGCCGCCGCCATGTCCTTGAAGGATGTGGACAAGGAAGAGGCCGATACGCTCGCCAGGATGAGGAGCAGCGTTCCGAGCGATGAGGCATTCAACGAGGAACTTAAAAAGCGCGGCATGAATCTCGATGAAATGAAAAAACGCATCCATGAGGATGTATTGATCCACCATGTTCTCCAGGCGGAAGTTCCTCAAGCCGTCGAGCCAACTGAACAGGAAATCAACGGATTCTACATCCAGCACAAAGATGAATTTTATCTTAAGGAAGTGGTTCGCGCCAGTCGCGTTGTGATCCTGCTGGGTGATAAAATTTCACCGGCGGAAAAGGCCGCAAAGAAAAAGATCATCGACAAAGCCCGGGATCGCGTGATGCACGGGGAGGATTTTGCCAAGGTTGCCTCTGAAGTTTCGGAAGACCAGTATTCCAAGTCCAAAGGTGGAGATATTGGGTATTTCCAGAAGGGACAGAACGAAAATGATCCGAAATTCGACGAGGTGGCTTTCGGTACCAAGGTTAATGTGGTTAGTCCGGTCTTTGAGACAGCCTTGGGCTATCAATTTTTAAAGGTGACGGAAAGTCGGCCGGCTGGAATAGCCACGGTGGCTGAGGCAAGTCCGAAGATCGCCAATTATCTCCGCGCGAATAAAGCGAAGGAGCAGGTGACAAGTTACATGAAAAAGCTGCTGACTGGTGATAAAACGATCACCTATCACCTGGTGCATGTCGATATGCCAGCCCAGCCGAAACCGGGCGCACCTAGTGCACCCACCACGAGTGGGAATCCTGATGCAGCGCCGGCATCCGCCCCTGCTGCGCCTTCGACGAACGCTTCGAAATAAAGCTGAACTTCATCGTTAATATCTACGCGCCCCTCTGCGAGGGTGCGGGTGCGTAGTAAGTCGCCATGCTGGTCGTGAAATCAAACGAGATGGAACGGTTCCCCTCGAATTTTTCGAGAATGAAACGCGGATCGACATCCCGGAGCGGTTTTTCCAACTGGGTTATGAGAGCTTCCGCAAAGGCGACATCGCCGGCTTCAAACATATCGGCTATGGGGAAAACCAGTTTCTTCTCGTCAACGTCGTTCCAGGTCGCATCTCCCTGCTGGGAAGCGTCGAGCGCGTAATCGCGTATGGCCGAAAGAAGCCGGACGCGCGGCTGCTGGTAAAACCATCGGGGCGCCTCGATGAGCGAACCGAATTTGCGGCGTTGCTCCTGAAGCTTGGTAAGTTGCTTTTCCTTGAATTTGGCGCCCAGGAATCGAAGCATCGACTTGTCGGTCTTTACGTCTTCGATCTGCTTTTCAACTTCGATGAATTGCTTGAGCCGGGCGAGCTCGTCGATAAGACGCTTGAACGAAACGTTCGCCACGCCTTCCTTCACGCTTGTCAGATCGCGCGTGATACCGAGCTGTTCGGCTAATCTTTCCGGCGTATCACCCAAAGCCAGCACTTCGGCCATCCGGGCGAAAGCCTGCTCTGAATCAAAGGTTGCTATGATGACGTACATGCCGTTTCAAGGATAAGGGAATTTCAAACCAGCGCATTTTAAGACTAATTCTTCATTCTTTACCAATGGAATGTGAAGCGGCCCAAACGCCGTCCAATCTCCGCTACCACGCGCTTTTCCTCTTCCGTGTCCCTGGCGGCAAAGGTCACACTGAAACGCACATAAGCACCCGCATCATCCCACGGCACGGTGGAAATCAGATTTTCAGTGATCATCCACTGGCTGAAAGCCTCGGCATTGGGGAAATCAAACGACTTGCCCGAACCGTCGGCCGCTTCCGCCCGCTTCGGCGCAGCCACATACAGGAAAAAAGAACCCATGGGCTTTTTCGCCTTGAATCCCGCAGCCTGAAGCGTCGCGACCAGCAGATCCATGCGCCGCGAATACTTCAGCGCAATAACCTGGGTGATTTCGGGATGATCGAAGGCATAGGCGCTCGCATGTTGGATGGCAAGGAACTGCCCCGAATCGGTATTGTCCTTCACATCCCC
The DNA here is from genome assembly GCA_013286145.1 of Verrucomicrobiota bacterium. Classification (GTDB taxonomy): domain Bacteria; phylum Verrucomicrobiota; class Verrucomicrobiia; order Methylacidiphilales; family UBA1321; genus JABDGH01. Next base: position 66,172 of record JABDGH010000005.1, on the reverse strand, counting down.
GTAGGCTTTCACGAGTAATTCGTTACCCGCGACAAAACCGCAACGCCATCCCGTCATGTTAAAATTCTTGCTCGTGGAATGGAGTTCGATGCCCACCTCAATCGCGCCGGGCGTGGCGAGAAAACTCAAGGGCATCCCCTCAAAGACCAGCGCGGCGTAAGCGAAATCGTGGATCACGATGAGGCGATGCTTCTTCGCAAACTGAACGACCTCGGCAAAAAACTCGGGTGTTGCGCTGGCTCCTGTTGGATTATTGGGATAATTGAGCACCAGGACTTTTGCCTTGGCGAGAATATCGGCCGGAACGCTCTTCAGGTCGGGCAGAAAGCCGTTCTCTTCGCGCAAGGGCAGATTGTGAACAATGCCGCCATAATATTTCGAGTGCGTGCCGAAAACCGGATAACCCGGCACCGTCATCAGCACGACATCGCCGGGATTGATCAGCGCCGCCGGAAGAATGGAAAGCGCCGCCTTGCTCCCGATGGAGTGGACAACTTGCGTCTCCGCGTTGACCGGCACCCCGCAAACCTCCCGCAGATACTTGGCTGCGGCCTGCTTGAGCACCATATCGCCATTATCGGCATAGCCGCGATTTTCCGGCTTGCGCGCTTCTTCGTAAAGCGTCTCGATAATTCCCGCATCGGCCATGGCGTCAGGCTCACCAACCCCGAGATCAAAAAGTTCCGCGTCCGGGTTCGCCTGCATCGCGGCGCGCTTGGCGCGCTTGATCTTCTCAAATTTGTAAATGGCGGTGTCTTTGCCGTAACGCTTTCCACCGATCCTCTCGGCGAATAAATCCTGAATGTAGCTTTCCTGCATATTCGTCCACTTTAGCGGCAACGCGCGTCGCCGCAATGCCCGAAATGGGGCGGCGGTCTGTGATCGTCGCGTTTCATGGTAGTTGCTTCATTCCCAAATTTCATTTTGGAACGAGAGGAACTGATCTTTCGACAATCTCAGGAAAACTGGCCTATCCTGTAATTGGCCCTTCAAATTTCATGGAAATTTTCCCACTTAACCTGGTTCTCGCGGTGGCGGTTGCTGCGGCCACGATCTTTCTCGGTTTTCTCCCCACGCGAACCATCCGCAGCGCATTCTTTGCTCAGGAATCTCTCCGTGCCGCCATTGCCTGGGGTTTGATCGCCGTGGTTAGTCCGCCCGCCATCGTCCATTACCAGATCTTCATCGCCATTCTTTGCCTGGGTGCCTGGTGGCAATTTCGCTCCGATAAGGCGCTCAATGGCAAAATGTGGCTTAGCATCGCTTCCGGTCTTGGCATCAGCCTTGGCGTCATGCTCATTCTTGCGGTCACGCCGCGGGCCTATCCCCCGGGCTGGACGCAGGAGGCTCACGCTTTTCTTCTCGCTTCCATTTACCTCGGCGGGGCGGTTATTGGCCTCGCTTATGTCGGTTACACACTGACTCAAGGCATGGCCACCCGTTCAGGCGTCACGAACGAAGTGATTCAACGCTATGTCGGGCTGCTGGTGGTTCTGGTTCTTGCCCGCACAGTCCTTTTAGTGGTAACGGCATCTACGCTCGTTTCGCCGTTCCGGTCTGGTATGCACAGCATTCCTGAAGGGGCGGAAAACTCCTCTTATACCTCGTCTTTATTGATCAATCATTTCGTCGAATTCAAGGTGGCCATTGGGTTAAGTGGCATTGTTCTTCCCTGCCTCGCCTTTGCGGCCAGGCGCGCCATCCGATCCGGCAAGCAGGTTCAGGCTTCCCATGCGCTGGCGGGCATCTGTCTGATAGGACTCGCCCTGGAAATCCTTGTCCGATTCTATTTGAGTTAAAAAACAAAACGGCCCGGAATGCTTGCGCATCACCGGACCGTTCCCGTTTCTCCTTACTCCTCTTCCAAAATCGTGCGATCAACCAGCCTCCCCCGCTCTAATCACCAAAATGGGCCAGTCGGATCAAAATCAACCACCATGTCCTTTTCCATCCCTGTGCTTCGAGGCAAAATGCTCGAACTGCTGCAGAACGAGGACCTCGATGGTTCATGCCTGATGGTTAAGCAGACGACGGGCCAACCGCGCAAAATACAATCGCTTTTTTTACGGTGTAGGCGGCTTTTAAACTGCCTGCATGTCGCCTGCGGTCACGGTTTCCACTTCACCCGAATCGCCGCGCAGCAAGAGCGCACCCGACTCATCCAATCCCACAGCCTGGCCATATTTACGGCCCCGGACAGTCGTCAAGGTTACTTGCTGACCAAGCGTAAGGCTGCTTGCCGCCCACGCTTCACGCACTTCTGCGAAGGGGTTGCTCAATCGCTTCTCGAAAGCGTGGAGCAAGGCGACGAGTAAATCGGCACGGCGATAAAGATGTCCGGTTGCCAGATAAAGTGACGTCGCCAGGGAGCGCACCTCGGGAGAAAAATCTTCCGCGTCGTGACGCACGTTGATGCCCATTCCGATCACGGCAAAAGCGAGTCGTGATCCCTTCGGTTCAGTCTCGATCAACAGACCCGCCAGCTTGCGCCCACCGATCATCAGGTCATTGGGCCATTTGATTTGGGGGCGAAGACAGGAAACGGCTTCGATGGCATCGACCATCGCCACGCTGCTTAAAATGGTGAGTTGTCCCGCTTGTGCGACCGATAACGAAGGGCGCAGGAGAAGCGAAACGTAGAGTCCCCGTTCCGGTGGCGATTCCCAACTGCGTCCCAACCGCCCGCGACCTTTGGTTTGACGCGCTGCTGCGACCAGAAAGCCAGCCTTCGCTCCCTTGGATGCCTGCTCACGCGCCACATCGTTGGTGGAAGAAGTTTTCGACAGAATGAGGGGATCCCAAATAGGTCCATTTTTTTGCGCGGGGCAACGGGCGACGATTTCTTCCGCGCACCAAATGTCGGAAGGTTCCTTGAGACTAATGCCTCTTTGAGGATGAATTTCGATGGGGTAACCCGCATCCACATAGGTACTTAGGGCAAGTTCTATCTCACTGGAAGACATCCCTGCAGCCTGCGCCAATTTGCTGCGGGGAATAAAATTACTCTTGGCAGCAAAAAGCAGTCGGAGAATTGTGACATCTCTGTTACGAAAAAAAGACATTGACGTAGTATTGTAATCTATAGTAGTTCTCTAGGAATAGTGTGGAATAGGTTTCCCACGATGTCGGCTGATAAAAAATTCATAACAAACAATTAGTCTTGGAGGATACATGAAAATAGTAATCAAACGAGTGGTGGTTTTTGGTGCCTTACTGATTTTGGGTCTTACGGCACTACACGCCCAGAATGACGGTGCGTTGCTTGATGCGTTGGTTCGCAAAGGTCTCTTGACCGACCAGGAGGCGGAGGATGTCCGCAATAGTGAGATCAAGGACTATGCCCAGACGGCGGCCAGCAAATTGTCGCTTTCCAATCATATCAGCAATCTCAAGCTCTATGGCGATGTTCGCTACCGTTTCGAATATCTCGATGAGAAAGCACAAAATCCACTGGCCGAAAAAGTCACATCGGGCGGAACCACCTCAAACTACGGCCCTGGTTCCACGACGACGGAGCGCAACCGCTACCGCCTGCGCCTGGGTGTGGATTATACTTTTACGGATAATTTCAGCGCCGGGTTCGAGTTGGAATCGAATTCGGCTGCCGATAGCGCCAATCAATCGTTTGGTAATGGCTTCGGGAAGTTCGGTATCAATGTTGGTTTGGTTTATCTGCAATGGAAGCCCAACGACTGGCTGACTCTTGTTGGCGGCAAACAGCGTAATCCGCTTTATACCACCGATATTCTCTGGGATCCCGATATCAACCCCGAGGGAGGTTCTGAAATCCTCAGCTTTCAACCTACAGAGGAATTTTCCATCGGTTTGACCGCAGGCCAATATATTTATGCCGATAATGCGGAAAATAATCCGACCATTTCCGGGACAGTTCCCGTGGCCAATACGCTGGCTAATCCTCTTCCCAAGTCGGATATATGGATTTTTGCACAGCAGGTGCCCATTCAGTACAACTTCGACAAGGATACCTTTGTGAAGGAAGTTCCCGGATTCACTTCCTATATGGGCGGTGGCAATTCGGGTACGGGCGGCACGGATGCGGTGGGCGCCTGGAGCGGCAGCGCGGTAAGTTTTGTTGGCCCCCATGCCGCCGATCATTTGCAACTCCTCACCGCTCCCGGGGAAGTGGATTGGAAAATTGGAAGTGTTCCGTTCAAGGCTTACTGGGATTTTATTTATAACCTGGAAGGTAAACAGCGCATTCAGGAGACCTACTTCAGGGCCTCCACGCCGGGTGGTGCGGATGCAGCAAACCTGGCGGTGATCTCGCAGAACCGAAATTTGGGCGATAACATCGCCTGGCTGGCGGGCTTGCAGGTTGGTCAAAACAAGAAGAAGGGGGACTGGTCGATCAAGGGTGATTTTCGCCAGGTGGGTCTCGGTGCAACGGACCCCAATCTTAACGACTCCGACTGGGGTGACAGTTTCCTGAATCAGCAAGGAGTCCGGATTGTATCGGCCTATAATTTCACCGATTTCCTGACCGGTACAGTCACGTTTATTGATACGTGGGACTATAAGCAGCATCTGCTTGATGGTTCTTCGACTGGCCAAAATTCCGGTTTAAGCACGACGCTTCCCATCTCGGGTGGCAGCGGTAATACCATTGCCGGTGGCACGACTGCCGGTGTCACCACGAATCTCGCGGGTGTGAATTCGACCCAGCGTGTGGAAGTCGATTTGCAGTGGAAGTTCTAAGTTAGGTAGATCTTTGCAGAGGCGGCGGTTTGGACAATCTGTCCAGACCGCCGTTTTTGTTTTTCGCATGAGCGATGCGCATGAATCCCTTCTGGTGTTTTGAAATTTTGTGACGCCATTTTTACGTTTGGTTTATCAAGCCATGTCCTTCGACTTTGCTTCGGGTAAGCCTTAAGCTCGATCAACACTTTTAGTTTCGGCTCCGCTCAGGATGACGAAAAGGGAAGAAATACGTTGATGCTAATCGAACAGGTTCTGGTTGGAGCTGTAAATCAAAGACGACACTTTAGTTGCCCCAAAGTTTCCTGATTGTCATCAGTTCGTAACATTCGAGCGGCAACTTTTTTCCGAATCAAGGGGGTTAATTGAATACCCGGAGGCCTTCACGACACGACGGCCAGGGCTATTGGATTAGCCAAGGAATAAAAAACAAGAACCTCACTTAAAGGAGAAAGAAAGAATGAAAACACTCATGAAGCGCATCTTCGCGCTCGTCGGCATCCTCGCCCTCGGCCTCAGCGCCGTGCATGCGCAGGAAGACGCGTTGCTCGATGCGCTGGTCAAAAAAGGCGTCCTGAGCGATCAGGAAGCTGAAGATGTCCGCGCTGGCCTGGCCAAGGATTATGCCCAGACCCCGGCTGGCAAATTATCCATTTCCAACCACATCACCCAACTCAAGATTTACGGCGACGCCCGTATGCGTTTTGAATATCTGGATGAAGTGCCGCAAGACCGCTTTCTGTCCACGGGCGTAACTTCTCTCGGTCACAACAGTACGACGACGGAGCGTAATCGTTACCGTCTGCGTATTGGGGCCGACTATACCTTCACCGATAACTTCCTTGCCGGTTTTGAATTGGAATCGGGCACGGCGGGCGATAGCGCCAATCAATCGATGGGTAATGGTTTCGGGAAATTCAGTATTCAGGTTGGCCTGATCTATCTCCAATGGAAACCGACCGACTGGTTGACCTTGACGGGTGGCAAGCAGCGCAATCTGCTCTACACGACCGATATGGTCTGGGATCCCGATATCAATCCGGAAGGCGCCACGGAAGTTCTTAGCTTTCATCCGACGGATGAATTTTCCATCGGCTTGACGGCAGGACAGTTCCTTTACGCCGACAATGCGGAAAACAATCCTGCGGTTGCAGGCGGCGGCTCGACACTTCCCAAATCGGATATCTGGATGTTTGCGCAGCAGTTGCCTATTCAGTACAACTTTGACAAGGATACCTTCATCAAGGAAGTGCCCGGCTTCACTGCCTATATGGGCGGAGGCAATTCCGGTACGGGTGGCACGAACGCCGTGGGCGCCTGGGCAGGCAGCGCGGTAACTTTTGTGGGACCTCATGCCGCAGATGATCTGCAAATCCTGACGGCTCCCGGTGAATTTGATTGGAAGGCGTGGGATCTTCCCTTCAGGGTTTACTGGGATTTCGCTTTGAATCTGGAAGGGCATGACCGTGTGCAAAATGTCTATTTTGCCAGCACGGCAGCAGGCGATCAGACGACCCGAAATGCAAACATGGCTTTGAGCGATAATGTCGCCTGGCTCGCGGGTGTGCAGGTCGGTCAAAACAAGAAAAAGGGTGACTGGTCGATCAAGGGTGACTTCCGCCAGGTTGGCGTCGGTTCCGTCGATCCCAATATCAACGATTCGGATTGGGGCGACAGCTTCCTCAATCAGCAGGGCTTCAAAATTCAGTCGGTCTATAACTTCACCGACTTCCTGACCGGTTCCCTGACTTTCTTTGATACTTGGAATTACAAGGAGCACCTTCTCGACGGCGAGTCAACCGGACAAGCTCCCGGAACCCTGCCCATCGCAGGTGGCGCTGGCGGCGGCACAAACGGCAATACCATTGCAGGTGGCACCACGACGGCCACCAGCACTTTGGTTGGAGTCAATGCCACGCAGCGTGTGCAGGTCGATTTGATTTGGAAGTTCTAAGTCAGGTAGAAAAGATTTCGTAGATGCGGCGGTTTGGACGATTTGTCCAGACCGCCGTTTTCTTTTTTTTAAGCTATCTCAAGTCACCGCAGGTAACTGGTAGCAGTCCACGGTAAATAGGAGCACTCGACTAAATCGAAGATGCTCAACCGTTTTTACGACAGAGATAGAGACCGTCAGCCACCGGTATAAGAACGGCGTGGATGCGCGGATCAGTGGCAAGCTTGCGGTTGAGTTGATCAATGGCGTGATTGGCGGGCGAATGTTTTTCGGTCGGATCGATCACTTTTCCACCCATAAGCATGTTATCGAAAAGAATGACGCCACCGGGTCGCACATGGGGCAAAAGCGCTTCGTAGTAGAGATCGTATGACGTCTTGTCGGCATCGATGAAAACAAAATCGAGGGGCTTGGGCGGTCTAAAATGGATGAGTAAGTCGCGGGCATTGCCCAGGCGCAGTTCAATTTTCTTCTCCACGCCAGCTTTCATCCAATAGCGACGGGCGATGCTCGTCCATTTGAAATCCTGGTCGAAGCAAATCAATTTACCCCCGGCAGGAATCCCGCGCGCGATGCTGATGGAACTTGTGCCCGTGAAGGTGCCAACTTCAACAGCAGATTTGACCCCAAGGGTGGCGACCAGAAAAGTCATGAAGCTGGCCTGATCCGGGCCGATCGCCATCTGGCTGATTTCTCCCAGGGTTTGCGTTTCGGCGTGAAGCGCTTCCATCACAGGGTCGTGCGCATCTGATCGCTGGGCGACCATGTATTTATAGAGTTCGTCGTTGAAGGAGAGATATTTGGCCCACATATTTTTACGTCTTAAAACTGAATCAATGCCCGGTAGTAGAACGGGGAAGGGGATGTCGGCGCAGATGCGACGCCAATTCGGCAAAGCGACGAAAAGCGCGTTCGCTCAAGTGATGTTCGATACCTTCTATATCGGATAGATGGTCGCGATTATTCAGGCCCATGAGCTGAAACAACTCGGCCAGCATGGCATGGCGCTTGCGAATTTTTTCAGCCACCCGGGTGCCTTCGGGAGTCAGGGCAAACCCACGGTAGGGTTCGTAACGCAGAAAACCCAGCTTGCCGAGACGCTTCACCATGATGGAGGTGCTGGCCCGGTTCAATTGGAGGGCTTCGGCGACATCGGAAACACAGGCGTAACCTTTGCTGTTTTCCAAGTCGAAGATGCATTCGAGGTAGTCCTCCATGCTTTCGGTCACCACGGAGCGGTCATGGGCGCTTCGTTTGCGGGGACTCCCGCTGGTTGACATCGCGGAAGATTTTCCTGTCGGCCTGACCATGAGAAAAGATTATTAAAGCACGCAACAAGTGTAAAGCCGATAACGGTTGTTTGACATAACAATCTTATATTGTTTGGGAAAACAGATGGAAAAGAGTCCTAATCCATCTTTTTCAGGTCAGCATGGGAGGGGAAATCGGTCATCCCGTTTTTGCCGCCGTCAGTCGTAACAGCCCGATTTCCGCAGGTGCGCCGATGCGGCAGGGAAACCAATCCCCGCAGCCATTGGAGACAACCATCGTACTGTTGCTCCGTTGATAAAGGCCGCTCCAATATTTGAAGAAAAGAGGTCCCAGGCCCAACGGCCCAAACATGATCTGGCCGCCATGCGTATGGCCAGTCAAAACGAGATCAGTGCTATCTGCAATGTCGAATAAGTGGGGGTGATGCGCGAGCAGGATACGCACGTCGCCTTCCTGTCGCTCGGGATAAAGATTGCTGACTAATTCCGGTTTTCCTTCAAAGCCGTGCCGCATCCAGGGCAGACCTGCAATCAATATTCTCCGGTCTTGAACCGGGATAATTTTGGTGGAGCCAAAAAGCATCGGGAGATTATTTTGAGCACAGGCATCAACGACTTTTCCACGACCGGGAATGACATCGTGGTTGCCCTCGCACAGATAGGTGCCGTGACGCGATTCGATTCGTTGGATTGCAGCAAGCGCCACGGGCAATTCGCCCATTTCGGTGTTGATGACGTCTCCCGTGACTGTCACCAGGTCGGCTTTCAGGTCATTGGCCCTATCGCTGATGATTTTTAGTCGTTCCGGGCCGCAAAAGAGACCCGAATGGAGATCGCTGACATGGGCAATCGTGAATCCTTCAAACTCGGGCGGCAAACCTGTGATGGGAATGCGAAGTTCGCGCACACGTAAATCGTATTGCGACAGGGTACCGTGCACACCCGCACCCAGGGCAACAGCCGGGGCGGCTCCGTATGAGAGAAGGTAAATGAATTTGCGGCGGGAAAGGTCGGCGGGTGAAACTGGAGGTGAAGCTTTTACCGGACGCAGGCGTGTCAGGGCCAAGACCACGATAATCGTCGCGAGAAACAATTGTTGTATGAAAAGGACGTTCCAAACCATCTCTACCGCGATGGGCAGGTAAAGCCAGTGACGCATGAAGGGCTTCCATTCCACAGGCGCAAAAAGCTCGAGGATGAACAGGCCGCTCATCGTCACGGCCCAGATGCCGAGGGCGATCCCAATAAACCTGGGCCAGGGCTTGCGACGTCTCAGCAGCCCGATCAGAAGGGCGGCATAGGCACCATTCAGCACAACCACGAATATCGTAATTAGAATCCGTATTTCCATGGCAGGGATCGATTCTCGCCTATTGGCAATGCTCTTTCAACCACGTCATCATGACAAAGCCGTCATGATTCCAGCGCACCAACTGACGCCTCCGCACGTTGTGGCTGTTTCATTTTTTGCATCAACCAGGCACGCTGCCATACCAGCCATGAAATGATGCCGGAACCCGCAAAACACCACGAATCAATCGGGTCAGCAATGCCTTTATGCAGCATCAGTGGGCCAAACCATTCGAAAAAAATGGCCCAGAGAGGAACATGAAGAGCTATTTCCCAGAACCTCGGCGGAGCATTATCCGGACGGAGACCAATCCACCGATAGAATAGGAGATAAAGCGGCAGGATCACGGGCACAAGAAGGGAATCGTTAAAATGCCCATGAAAAAGAGGCGAATAATGGTGCAGGTTCGGTTTGATCAACTCGCGGTTAATGAAGTAGAGCGCGACACTTAACAGAAAAAGCGGGTCGCGCACGTAACCGAATTCATCGCTCTTTTCAGCAGGCATAGAGAATAAAGGTATCTCCCAGGGCCATGAAGCCCGCTGCGACGAGAGTTTTGAAGCCCAATATAATCCAGGGATTCCAACCGCCAGCTAACGTGGGTAAATCGGGTATCATGGGGATTAAAGTTTCGTGGGAAGTACCTGAATGTCAAATCCACGACCTTGTCGAGGGATGACAGATTTTTTTATAATTAATCAATACCGGGATCGGTGAGAATCGGACGACTGTTGCGTGAAGAGGCGCCACTGGGACGGTGCCTGACACGATCCGAAGGCCCTGTTTTGATATTGAGCGGATTTGCCGATCCGACGACTTCGTAACCTTGAAGGATAAACACCGGCACCATTTCATCGAGGTGCGGGTCGTAAGCCTTGTAGGCGGCGATGCTGCCCCAAAATTTGTATTCCCAATTATTATCGGCGTCATGCAAAAGGAGTTTGCGGTAAGGTGCCACGGCCAATCCCGGATTTTCCTGCAATGCCACCCATTTGGCGGAACCCCAGCCATCTCCCTTTTTCTTCACCCAACCCCAACCGCTTCCACCCATGTCATCGACAAAACGGTGAGCGACCCAGTAATCGGGAGCATTGGTGTTGCCTTCCTTGTAACCCACGGTGGGTGTCGCGAGTTTCACGTCGTTCGTCAGATGATCGAGCGGCGACCCCTTTCGCACGGGAGGTGCAACGGGCGGAGGCGCACCGACGGGAGCGGTATAAACGGGTTCGGTTTCCGTTTGGGCCGGAAGCTGGCTGGAAGAAAAAATCCATGCTCCCAATAAGAGTCCGGGAATGACAAGGAAACGGCTCATATAATGCGAAAGGAAAGAGTCCAAATTACTGCGTCCATTTGCCATCCGAATTGGAGAGGACAGGTTCACCACCGTGAGAAAAGTCCGTCTTGCCGATGGCCCCAATCATGGGGAAATTAAAATGGCTCTTCCACCATTGGCTGTACATTTCGCCGGAATGGCAACCCCAGCTTTTACAGGCCGCGTGGGAAGAGAAATCATCCGAGTCGATTTTCTTCAGGTCGCGCACATGGAGGAAGGTGATCGACATGGTGTCGATCGTATTGCTGTAGTCGAAGAGAAAGCAGGCTTTATTGGAGTGACCGAAATAATCGAAGCTGGCGATCTTTGTTTTGTCGCGGTCGAGACCCTTGTTGAAATAACTGATGAGTTCTTCTTTCGTGTCGAACCAGACCAGGTTTACGCCGACTTGCTGGGCCTTGGCTTTGATTTGGGGCAGCAGATCCATTTCCATTTCGTGGCTGCGCGAAACATAGCCGGGCCGATAGACCACCCAGGTAACTTGTTCATCCGGTTTGGCTTGATCCTTTAATTCCTTCAATCGGATGACGCTCGCATCGATAAAATTGAACCAATAAAAATCGTGCGAAGCGGCCTTGCCGTGCTCGAGAAAACGGAGGGCGGGTCCTCCCGTGAGCACGATGTCTTCACGGCTTTGTGCGGATGCGGCCAGTGTACCTAATACTAAAAAGGAAATAAAAGTGACGAGAAGACGCATGAGCGGAACGATCATTTTGCCAGAGATGGCCACTTTCAAAAAGAAAAAACTCCAAACCGAACTACTAACTGGAGTGAAGAATAGCTACCTGCGGCGCATCGCTCCATAGCTCTTCCAAGGCATAAACCGGACGTTTCTGGTCATGGAAAATATGGAGCATTACATCACCGTAATCGATCACCACCCACTGGCTGGTGGGAAAGCCGTCAACTGCGTGGGGATGACGGCCGAAATCGTCCTTGAGCGATTTCTCCACGCCAGTGGCGATGGCCTTGATCTGTGGCTCCGACAGGGCGGAACAAATGACCAGATAATCGGTGATGCTGGAAATTTTCCGCAGGTCGAGAATGATTGGATCGAGAGCTTTTTTATCCAGGGCAAATTCCACGCAACGATGGGCGAGTTTTAAACTTGTCAGGGCTGCGCGGGAAGTTTTAGGCATGAAGTTTTCAGGAAAGGTAGAGACGATGACGTTTGATATAAGCCGCGACCGAATGGGAAACAAAGTGATCGATCGATAAACAGGATTTCACGCGGCGACGAATTTCTGTTGCTGATATATCGACTCGACGCGGCTGCGGCAAGCTTAGAACCGTTCCCGACCGTTTTTTCGGAGTGGCTTCCCCGCGCGGCAGGAGCAGGAATTTCACCAGGCGACGCAGGTCGTCCGGGCGGTGCCACTTATCCAGCTTCGCCAGTTGATCGGTCCCGATGAGCCAGAAAAGTTCCGCGCGCGGAAAGGCTTCCCGGATTTCGGTCGCGGTATCGAAGGCGTAGGACGGCGCGGGCCGGTCAAGTTCGCAACGCGTGAGCCAGAAACGAGGCTCGCCCTTGAGCGCCAGTCGCAACATCGCCAGTCGCTGGGCGTCAGTTGCGTGCGATTTGTGCGCCTTGAACGGCGACCGGTTGCAGGGCACGAAGAGCATGGCGTCCAGACGGGCTTGTTCCAGAGCGTCGCGGGCCATGAGAAGATGGCCGTTATGCACGGGATCGAATGTGCCGCCATAAATACCCAGCCGCAGGCGGCGCTGGCTCGGTGAAGCTTTCCCTTTCGCTTTCATGCCTCGACCACGTAGGTTCCCGCGACGAAATCATGAAAGGCGCGTCGTTGCGGATTAAAGAAAGCATAAGCGATCGGGATTCCATAAAAGGACAAGGAAACAACCATGGCCAGCGCGCGCAGCACCGACTTCGTAAAAGAAGGCTTATTCCCGTTTTGATCCACCACACGGATGCGAAAAATCGCCTTGGCCGGAGTCTTGCCGTGGGTGGCGTGAAAACCAGCCATGTAAAGCATGAGTCCCAGTTGTGAAAGCAGGGTCACGAACAATCCGTATCGGAAGGGTGCTTCCGGCAGCGGAGTTTGAGCCCGGGCGAGCGCCAACGTACATTGAATATACCAATCTGGCGCATAAATCAGCGTTACGATAAACAGGATCGGAACCACCAAAATATAGCTCAGGATCAAATCGATCAGGCAGGCCAGGATTCGTTTTCGCATCGGCGCAATGACCAGTCCCGGTTGGCCCGGCACGGGGCTGGTGGCATGGGCCTCAGCCAGCAATGTGACCAATTCGGGGTAATATTGCCACGGTTGCCACAGTGCGCCCGGTTCATCCTGCCGCACCACCGTTCCCAGCCCGGCACGATTTTCCCGCACCCATTCGCGCAGCGCGTCCATGTCCACCGGACCATATTCCTCGCCATCATCCCCGCGAATAATAAAGGCACGATTTTCCGGTAACATGAGCACTTTCTACCAGATTCACGTTGAAATCAACAGGGAGAGTTTTTTGACAGGAACAAGGCATTTCTGCCGGAAGCACAGGATGACGCCGTCATCATTCTCTCCTCCAATCCTGTAAATCATGGTAATCCTGTCCAAAATTCCTTTATGAAAATTTCCGCCATTTGCTTCGATCTCGGCAAAGTCCTCCTCGATTTTGACAAGGAAGCCATGCTCGTGCGCATCGCGAAAAAGTCATCGCTAACCGCAGCCGAAATGACACCGCTGTTCCTGAAAGATCAACAAGGAATCATCTACGAGAAAGGCGGCATCACCTCGGCCAAATACTTCGCCCATCTCAAAAAGCTCCTTCGTTACCAAGGCACCACGAAGGAGCTTCGCGCCTGTTGCTGCGAAATCTTCACTCCTCTTTCCGACCACATCGCCCTTGCCGCACTACTCGCACCCCATTACCCGCTCGCCATTATCTCCAACACCAACGACGCCCACATCGCCTATGCTGAGGCCACCTACTCTTTCTTTTCCCTCTTCCACGCCCGCATCTATTCGCACGAAATCCGCGTCATGAAACCCGAACGCGAAATCTACGATGCTGCGCTCACCGCCCTTGGTGGCATCGATCCCCTGAAAGCCCTCTTCATCGACGATATCGAGTCCCACATCCTCGGAGCATCGAAACTCGGCTGGCAAACCATACATCTCCGCCCTGGCGTCAATCTCCGCGAAGCCCTCGCCAGCTACGAATTGACAGGGCTGGATTGAGGTGACAGGTCATGTCCTCAAAATAGAACAATATCTGAGCAGCAAAACTCGACAAGGGTCGTCGAAAGGCGATACAAATAAACCATCATGATTCGAGCCCAAGTCATCGTTCGTCCCCGCGCCAGCATCTTCGATCCGCAGGGAGATGCTGTTTGTCGCGCCATCCAGCACCTCGGCGTCTCCACGGTTAAACAGGCCCACGTCGGCAAATGCATCGAACTCGAACTCGAAGGCAACGACCTCAATAAAGCCCGCGCCCAGCTTGAGACAATTTGTAAGGATCTCCTCTCCAATCCTGTAATCGAGGATTATGTTTTGACTCTCAAGGGTGCCGAACCGCCCAAGGTCAAAGCAGCGTCCAAACCCGCTGCAAAAAAGGCGGTCAAAAAAGCCGCGTCCCGTCCTGTTGCCAAAAAGGCCGCGTCCAAGCCGGTTAAAAAGACCAAGGTCAAAAAAACGGTGCGTCGCGCTGCCGTCAAAAAGAAAAAAGGTAAATGATGCGCTGGGCTGTCATTCAATTTCCAGGTTCCAATTGCGATCAGGACGTTTTTCACGTCCTGAAAAATGTGCTCGCGCAGGAGGTCGATTACATCTGGCACAAAGACTCCTCCTTGAAGGGTGCCGACGCGGTTGTGCTGCCGGGCGGATTTTCCTACGGCGATTATCTCCGCTGCGGAGCCATCGCCCGTTTTTCCCCGATCATGCCCGCCGTGAAGGAAGCTGCAGGACAGGGCAAGACGGTTCTGGGCATCTGCAACGGCTTTCAGATTCTCTGCGAAGCGGGTTTGCTCCCCGGTGTACTGGTGCGCAACACGAGCCTTCACTTTCGCTGCGAAACGATCCCGGTTCGTGTCGAGCATCCGAGCAGCCGCTTCACGAGCGAATACTTGACTGGCCAGGTGTTGCAACTCCCCATCGCCCACGGTGAAGGTCATTACGTCGCGGATGAAGCGACGCTCGACGCGCTCTTCCTACATAAGCAGGTACTATTTACCTATAGCGATTCCCAAGGCCGCACGACGCCCGGATCGAACCCAAACGGTTCTCAGCGGCACATTGCGGGTATCACCAATCGCGCGGGCAATGTGTTCGGTCTCATGCCGCACCCGGAACGCGCCTCGGAAAAAATCCTCGGCAGCAGTGACGGACTCGGCCTTTTTACTTCCATCCTCGCCAGCCAGGGCGTGCCTTTGGCGCAGGCGGCATGAAAATCGTTCAAGATCGCAATTTGCGATCTTGAACTTAAAAAGTATGACCGACTTATCTCTTTCCACTCAAGATGTTCTGCCTCTGATTCATACCATCAGAGGCCAGCGAGTGATTTTGGCTCAAGATTTGGCCAGTCTTTATGGTGTGGAAACACGCCATCTTAACCAACAGATCAAGCGCAACTTGGAGAGATTTCCATCGGATTTCATGTTTCAACTTACTGTGGATGAAATAGATACATCTCAAAGTTTAAGATCACAAATTGTGATCTTAAAACAGGGACAGCATTTGAAATACCGCCCTTATGCCTTCACTGAGCATGGGGCGATCATGGCGGCAAACGTCTTGAACAGCCCCAAGGCGGTTGCGATGAGTGTCTATGTGGTGAGGGCGTTTATTCAGCAACGCGAGGTACTGGCCGCCAATGAAACCATCCTGAAAAGGTTGGCGGAAATCGATAAAACGCTTCTTCAGCACAATGCCGCATTGCGGGATGTTTATCAAAAGCTGATGCCACTTCTTCAACCGCCGCCGGAAACTCCGCGTCCCAAGATTGGATTCCGTGAGACCAAGGCCAGATATGGCATTCTCAAAAATTAAATTTAACCTGTAACACCATGCCTGACCCCGCCATCACCCCCGAACTCGTCGCCAAGCACGGTCTCACGCCCGAGGAATTCCAGCGCATCAAAGGCATCCTGAAGCGTGAACCGAATTTCACCGAGCTTGGCATCTTCTCCGTCATGTGGAGCGAGCACTGCTCTTACAAAAACTCGCGGCTTGAGCTGCGCAAATTTCCCACGACAGGGCCGCGCGTGCTGGTCAAGGCGGGCGAGGAAAATGCAGGCGTGATCGACATCGGCGACGGCTGGGGTGTCGCTTTCAAAATGGAATCGCACAACCATCCGAGTGCGGTCGAGCCGTTCCAGGGCGCGGCCACCGGCGTCGGCGGTATTTTGCGCGACATTTTTACGATGGGCGCCCGGCCCGTATTTCTACTCAACTCGCTTCGCTTCGGCGACATCCGCCCTTCGGCTCCCAACGCCGCGACCAATCGCCGCCTGCTTGCTGGCGTCGTCTCGGGTATCGCCCATTACGGTAACTGCATCGGTGTGCCGACCGTTGGCGGTGAAGTCTATTTCGATGCCTCTTACGACGGCAATCCGCTGGTAAATGTGTTCTGCCTGGGCACCTTGCGCACCGATGAAATTCGGCGTGGCGCGGCGACTGGCGCGGGCAATCCAGTCTTTTATGTCGGTGCGCGCACAGGCCGCGACGGTCTCGCCGGAGCGGCATTCGCTTCGCGCGACCTGACCGAAGATTCCAAGGCCGACCGACCCGCCGTGCAGGTTGGCGATCCATTCATCGAAAAACTGTTGCTCGAAGCGTGTCTCGAATTGTTCCAACACCCGGAAGCGGTCGTCGGCGTCCAGGACATGGGCGCGGCGGGTCTTACTTGTTCGACCTGCGAAACAGCCAGTCGTGGCAACAGCGGGATTGAGATTGATCTCGCGCTCGTGCCGCAACGCGAGCCGGGCATGACGCCATACGAAACCATGCTTTCCGAGTCGCAGGAACGAATGCTCATCATCGTCCGCAAGGGCCATGAAAAAACTGTCACGGATATTTTTGAGAAGTGGGATCTGCCTTGCGCGTTGATTGGTCGCGTCACCGACGACGGTCTCATGCGGGTGAAAAATCACGGCAAGACCGTGGCCGAAATTCCCGCGAAGCAACTTGCCGACGAAGCTCCGCTTTATAAACGCGAAGCGCGACGTCCCGCCGATCTTGATGCACGGCAGAAACTCGATCTTGCCAAGATTCCCGAGGCCGATATTCAGGCCCTGTTGCCGAAGCTGCTCGCGACGCCCGATCTTGCTTCGAAGCGTTGGATTTATCGCCAGTACGATCACATGGTTCGCGTCGGCACTGTCGTTGCGCCCGGCAGCGATGCCGCCGTGGTGCGCATTCCCACCGGCGAGAATAGCTGGAAATACCTGGCCGCGTCGGTCGATTGCAACGCCCATTACGTCGCTCTGGAACCGAAGCTCGGCGCGCTTATCGCCGTTGCTGAATGCGCGCGCAATCTCGCCATGACAGGCGCGGAACCGCTCGCGCTCACGGATAATCTCAATTTCGGCAATCCCCATGTGCCGGAGAATTTCTACCAGCTTCAGCAGGCGGTCGATGGCCTCGCCGAAGGCTGCCGCGCATTCGATATTCCGGTCACAGGCGGCAATGTCAGTCTCTACAATCAATCGCCTGCCGGGCCAATCGACCCGACGCCGACTGTCGGCATCGTGGGACTCATCCGCGATCCGAAGCATATCACGCCATCCCATTTTCAAAATCACGGCGATGCGATTATCCTCGTCGGCAATATCGGTGAGGAACTCGGCGCCAGCCTCTATCTTCGCGAAGCGCACGGCCTGAAACGAGGCCGTCCGCCCGAGCTTAACATGGAGCGCGAAAAGAAACTTCACGATGCGGTACGCGCCTCCATTCGTCTCGGTGAAGTCCGTAGCGCGCACGACTTGGCCGAGGGCGGTCTCCTCGTCGCGTTGGCCGAATGTGCCATCGGCGGCGCAAAACGCTTTGGCGCGACCATCAAACTCGATGTCCCCTATAAGCGCCTCGACGCGCTTCTCTTCGGCGAAAGCCAGAGCCGCGCGATCATTACCACACGTCCCGAAAATGCCTCGGCACTGGTCGCCCTGCTCGATCTTCGTGGCGTCCCTGCGCGTCGTATTGGCACCGTTGGAGGTCGCGATCTCGTCGTCCAGGTCGGTGGAACCACGCCAAGCGAATTTTCCTGGGAAGTTGCCATGCTCCATCAAGTTTGGGACGGGGCATTGGATTCCCTTGTGGATTAACGCGAACACCCTTAGAATGAACGCTTAGTTTTTAACCCCTTACTGAACCGATATGCTCGGATGGACAAAAATAAGTCGTTCGCTCTATTCCGTAGCGCCTCCATGGGCGAATCTCGATATTTCGCGCGATTGCTGGGAATGGGGCTTGGAACATCGCACCGAATTTTATGTGCGGGCTTATCGTTATTTTTCCACCGCCCTGCCCAAGTCGCTGGTTCAACATCGTCTCTATTTTAGCCAGGATCAGCGAGGCTTTGGAGAGGATGCCTTTCACAGTCTCTGGTATCAGCTTTTCATCAATTTTCGCCCGCGCAAGGTGCTGGAAATCGGCCTTTATCGCGGTCAAACTATCTCGCTTTGGACCCTGATTGCCCGGCAATTGCGCTTGGATTGCGCCGTGTATGGGATCAGTCCCTTGACCGCCGACGGAGATTCAGCCTCCAACTACCTGAAAACCATCGATTACGAGCAGGACATCAAAAGCCATTTCAATCATTTCCAGCTTCCCCTTCCAAATCTTTGCCGCGCCTACTCGACCGACGCGACGGCGCATGCCTTCATCACTTCCGAGGCGTGGGACTGGATTTATATCGACGGCAACCACGACTACGAAATCGCCAAGCAGGACTGGAACCATTGCAGCGCGGCGGTGAAATCGGGCGGCCTGATCATTTTTGACGATGCCGCTCTTTACTCCGGCTACCATGCTCCTGCTTTTGCCTTCCCCGGCCATCCCGGCCCGTCACGCCTCGTTCAGGAAATCGACAAAAACCAATTCCAGGAAATCCTGGCCATTGGCCATAACCGCGTCTTTCTGAAAAAATAGCATTTTCGGACAGATGCGAGTAATGCCCAATGTAGAGTAAAGCATCTATTTTCTGGAAGCTGATCCCTCGACAAGCTTGGGATGGCGGAGGTTATAATCGAGTCGTGCCGGAATCATTCATCCAAAAATCGCTCATCGTCTCGTTGCACGACGCGCACCCCGGATCGCACGCGCAAATCGCGGAGCAGGTGGCGTTTCTGGCGGGGTATGGAATCACGCGTTGCAGCATTTTGGTCGTGCCTGAATTTCATCATCGCGGATCGGTGCTGCAGGATAAGGACTTTTGCGCGACGGTTTCGGGCTGGCAGGCGCAGGGACATGAACTCGTCCTGCACGGTTATTTCCATGACCGGCAGGAATCGCCTCCGGAAAAACTTTCCACGGTTTTTTGGACGCGGCTCTACACGAACCGGGAAGCCGAATTCCTCGACCTGCCGCTCGCGACCGCGCGATTGCGATTGGAGCGGGGCCGCGCGCTTTTTGAATCACAAGGCTGGCGCACAAGCGGGTTTGTCGCCCCGGCGTGGCTGATGGCGGAGGGTCTGCCGAATCTTCTCGCCGAGATGGGCTTCACCTACACCACGCGACTGGGAGAAATCATTCCGTTTTTGCCGGGAGAGAATCGCCTCAAGGCCTCGACCTCACTCTGTTACAGCACGCGGGCGGGTTGGAGGCGCGTCGCATCGGGCATCTGGAACAAGCATCTCTACGGACGATTGCGCGAGACCGACCTGATCCGGCTCAGCCTCCATCCGCGCGATCTTGAATTTCCGCTAATGCGGCGGCAGATTGATCAAATCGTACGGGCTTCGCTCAAGCGCGGCTTCCAACCCACCACTTACGGCGACTATGTTGCGCGTTGATCTCCAACTCCATTCCCGCTTTTCCGACCGGCCAACCGAGTGGATTTTTCGCCGGCTCGGGATGCCCCAGAGTTACAGCGAACCCGAGGCGCTCTACCGCAAGCTCGATGCCGCCGGGATGACTTTCAAAACCATCACCGATCACAACCGGCTCGATGGCTGCAAGGCCATCGCGCATTACCCGGATGTTTTCCTGAGCGTGGAAGTGACCACCTATTTTCCCGATGGCTGTAAAATCCATCTCCTCGTCTGGAATCTCAATGAAGCGCAGTTTCAGGAGATCGAGCGGCTGCGCCCCAACATCAACGAACTGGCCGCCTATCTGAGACAGGAACGCTTGCCCCACGGCGTGGCGCATCCGCTGGTCAACATCAACAATCTTCTCACCGTCGAACATTTCGAGCGGCTGGTGCTGCTCTTCCGCTATTTTGAAGGGCGCAACGGCAATCGCGAACCACTGGGGCAGGAGGTCAGCAATCAATGCCTCGCCTCCCTGACGCCCGAAAAAATTATCGAGCTGGCCAATCGTCACAATCTCGAACCGACACACGCCAACGCGCATCGCAAAATCTTTTTTGCCTCGTCCGACGATCACAGCGGACTTCATCCCGGTAAGACCTGGACCGAGATAAAGAAGGGCGCAACCGTCGCCGACTTCTTCGAGGGCCTCGCAACAGGCCACGCCGAGATGCAGGGCCCGATGGGCGACCCGCTCACCTTTTCGAGCAGCCTCTACACGACCGTCTTCAGTTTCGCGCGCGACAAGATCAAGCGCAACGCGCCCATGGGTGCGAACCTGCTCGGCAAGATGGCGGAACGTTTTCTGGCCGGACAGAACCCGACCGCCTTTTCCTTCGCGGAACGTTTTGGCCACGTCACGGAGGCGATTCGCACGGGCCAGGCGCTCGATTTCGTCAAACCTGGCGAAGTCACGCTCGCTCGCGAAATCAGCGCCTATCTTTCCAATCCCAAGTTGAAGCAGGCGCTCGACCGAATCATCGCCGAGGAACCCAACGCGCAACGACGCTCGTTCCGCATGGCCTCCCACACCGCCAACGAACTCTCCTATCGCCTCATCACGCAATTCCAAGAACGGCTGAGTCGCGGCAACCTGATCGACGCGTTCCAGGCTTTCACGGGATTGCTGCCCGTCGGCTTCGGCATTTTACCCTACCTGGTCGCCTTCGGCCAACAGGCGCCTGATCGTCCGCTGCTCGGAAATGTCGCGCGTCGGTTCATCGGCACATTGCCCCAACCTTTGCGCAACGAAAAACGCGCATGGTTCACCGACACACTCGAGGACGTCAATGGCGTGGCGCGCACGATTCGCGCAATGGTGCAGGCGGCGCGTCACGCCGGGGCGGACCTCACCGTCGTCACCTCGCGCTCAGACCTCTCGATCAAGGACATTCCGATCAAGAATTTTCCGCCGGTGGGTGAATTTGAAATTCCCGAGTACGAATTACAGAAGCTTAGTTTCCCGCCGTTTCTCGACATGCTCGACTACATCCAACGCGAGCGATTTACCGAATTGATCATCAGCACGCCGGGGCCGATTGGGCTTTGCGCGCTCGGTTGCGCCAAGTTGCTCGGGCTGCGCACCACGGGCATCTACCACACCGATTTCCCGCAGTATGCCCGTTTTCTCAGCGACGACGCCTTCATGGAAACGCTGGTCTGGAATTACATGCAGTGGTTCTACGGCCAGACCGATCTCATCTACGTCAACTCGGAGTTCTATCGCCGTTGCTGGATCGACCGCGGGATCACGCCGGAGAAGTTGTGCATCTTTCCACGCGGTCTCGACACGGAACTTTTCAATCCTGTGTTACGCGATTCTGCTTTCTGGTCCAAGCGGGGCGCGAAGGGGCCGGTGCTTCTCTACGTGGGACGCATTTCCAAGGAAAAGGATCTTAATCTGCTGGTGGAAGTCATCCCCTTGCTGCGCGAAAAAACGGGTGCCTTCACGCTCGCCATTGTCGGTGAGGGGCCTTATCGCGCCGAACTGGAGAAGCTGCTGCCCGAGGCGATCTTCACGGGCATTCTCAACGGGCGCGAGCTTGGCGTGGCCTATGCCTCGGCGGATCTTTTTGTCTTTCCGAGCACGACGGATACCTATGGCAACGCGGTCGTGGAAGCGATGGCCGCCGGGTTGCCCGTGGCGGTCTCCGATATCGGCGGCCCGCGCGAATTGGTCAAAACCTCGCAGATGGGGCGCATCTTCCCGGCACGCGATGTTTCCGCGTGGGTGAATGGCCTGACGCAGATGTTGGCCAAGCCGCTTTCACCGGAAGAACGACTCGCCCTGGCCCGGCAGGCTGGCGGCGAACGTCGCTGGGACAGTGCCTTTGCCCGGTTCTGGGCGGATGGTCAGTAGATAGAAGCGTAAGTTTTTAGATTGAGGCACATTGTTGACCCCAGGCCAAGGCAGCCGCCGTCGGCTCGACGGCGGTAAAATGAGTGTTAATTCCCTGAAGCCTGTCTCGGCTTTTTGGTAGCCCGCGATCACCGAGCGCGGGAATCTTCCGCACCGTCGCCCGGCGGTCGACGGCTACCTTGGAACCTTGATTCATTTTGAACTGATTCCAAGCGCGGCATAACTTCCCATGCTCCGCGATGAGATTCCATCACTCAACGTGCTGCATCGGCATAATAGTGATCGCTTTTCAATTTTTTGAAGGGCTTGCTGGTGTAATAAGCACAGTGCCGCTTTCCCCTACCGTAACGATTTTATTGCCGGAGCAAATGACACCTTTAAAGTCTAAATCCGACGGCACGTTGTCGCGGTTCCACTGAATCCCGTCTTTAGAGGTCAAGATGGTTCCCCTTGTCCCTACTGCAACAAAGCGGTCACCACACCAAGCCACCCCGTACAGCGTTTGCAGGAAGGGAACGATTATAGGGGTCCAAGTTTGTCCGTCAGCTGAGGTAAGTCCATTGGGGGGTTCACCAGCACCATTTCCAACCGCTACTAGACGATTGCCTTTAGATGCCACGGCAGAAAGAAGCGGTGAACCGTCTTGCTCATGCACCTTCTTCCAATTGTGACTATCTTGGGAAGTTATGATTGCGCCATTATACCCAACAGCCACAAATTGCTCCCCCGTCCATGTGACGCCGTTAAGTGGTCCTAGTAGCCCTTCTGGTACCTGCTCTTGATTCCAGTTCATTCCGTCGGAAGATGTGAATATGACTTGGCCGCTTTCATTTCCCTTGTCACCTACGGCCACGACAAGGTTTCCATTCCAAGTAACGTCATGTAAAGACGGTTTGCCCTCTATCTTCTGCACCGCCCATTCCTTGGCATCCGCTGAAGTGAATACGCTACCACCTTTTCCGACGGCAATGAACATGGAACCAGTCCAGGTAATGCTCACAGCATTGAATTCGGTGGGGTTCGTCAGAGACCATTGCTCGCCATCAGGCGAAGTAACAACAGCGTCACCACCGACTGCCACGAACATGGAACCATTTGAAGTTATTTTTGAAAGTGGCTTTTTAGTGTACCCGATTGGCGAACGTATTGTCCAAATATCACAATCTGGTGAAGTTTGAATAAACCCTTCCATTCCGACAATCACATACTGAGTCCCCGTCCAAGTGGCAGACAAAACTTGCCTTAACGTGGAAGGTGCCAGAGGATGAAAGACCCAGGAAATCCCATCTGAGGAAGTTAAAATATTGGCGCGCCGCGATAGGTCACCGCTTGCGGTAATATCTCCGACAGCTATTAGCTCGTGGCCTGTCCATACGACATTAAGAATATCGCTTCCCACTTCCATGCCTTGAATAGATCTTCCTTGGTTCCATGAAATTCCGTCTGCCGATGAGGAGATAAAACCTTTTAATCCGATCACAATTGCTTGGGTTCCTGTCCAGACAATACTCTTTGGCACTTCAGGCTTTTCTGAGTCCACTAAGACAGAAGTTGACCAAGCGTGGCCATTAGCCGAGCTAGCGACGAAAATTTGAGTTGTTGTATGAAAGACCCTGGAGAAGCAAAAAAAATTGATGTAATCCAGCCAATCATTCCAATTTGTTTCTCGAGATCCCACCAAGAGATATTGTTTTCCAGTCCAGGTAAGATCAGTGATTCCCACCTTACCCCATATATTTATTGGAACTGAAGCCCAGTGGACACCGTCAGAAGAAGAGACAAAAGTATAGTGAGCCCGTGAACCGCCGATCATAAGTTCCATCACCATTCCTATTCCTGCGTACTGTTGCCCAGTCCATATCAGCTTGCTTATTTCTACAGAAAAACCAAGTTCGACCCGTTGCCATTGCGTTCCATTTTTGGAAGTCCAAACGACTCCTGGAACATTTCCGGTTGCCACAAACTGCTTACCAGAAAAGGCGATTTGAGAAATTGTTACTGCATCCCCGGCAGGGTCGGTAATGCGATAACTTGTCCAAATTACGCCATCCTTTGAAATCAACACTGTCCCTCGGTCGCCAACGGCCACAAGTTCTGAACCAGTCCATATGACGGAGGTTAGCGGGTTACTTGTCGGACCTGGGTTAACCATTGTCCAATTTTCTGATCCCCAAGAAAGGGGCGTCAGACAGAGCGCCAAAACAAAAAATAATGCAGGTCTCATGAGACGTAGTAATTTGGCGAACCACATCCGCCTGACTTTACCTGCTTTGATCGTATGCGCGACAAAAACATCAACAAGAATCTTCTTAAATAAAGTATCGTTTAGTTGTGACACTGCTTGACGGCACGGTTTCACCCTGTGATATGGCCATGCAGATGCGACCAAACGAATATAAATTCCTGCCGCGGGAGCAGCAGTTCTCTCCAACTTACTTTGAAGGGGCGGGTGCAGGAGGCGCGGCGGGGGTCGTTGTGGTGTTCGTGCCGGTACTATTCTTGTTGAAGTGAAGAATACCGGCCTGGATCGATTCCTTCACGATCTGCGTCGCATTGGGATCCTTGGCGCTCATTTGCACCAAATCCTGGGCCAATGAAAAAAGTCTTTTCTGGGCACCTTCGGCAGGCTCAACCGTTGCAGCCAGGGCTTCGTATTGTTGATCGATCACGACCCGTTGGCTGTTGATCGCATAAAGCTGGTAGGCGCACCAGATGAATATGCCGCTCATGAGAATGAACATCGGCCAGAAGGAAGAGTACCGGGGGGAGTATCTGATGTTTTCGTCGGACATAGGAAAAAATGGGTTAGCGAGGTGCGGTAGCGGGGGCTGACGCAGCATTGGTTGAGGCATCCGAGGGCGGGGTGATGGTAATTTGCTGCCGCGTAAGCAGATCCTTCAAGGCCGTGTCATTCGTTTGCTGGCTAAGCTGGTAAATCCGCGCGGCCAACTCACGCACACTACGGTCACTTTGCTGTCCCTGGCTGATGAGTTGCTGCCTTTTAAGCAGTTGAACCTGATCAGCCGAGGTAATGCGAACGAAAACAATCTGGAGAAGCAAAAGTAACGCTATGAGACTGCTGAGGCTCATCAGGACCAAGTATTGGATTCGATTCATTGGATAGGGAAATTTGAAGGGCAAGCACGCGAGCAATGCCCAGACTACCTTCGATAGACGAACCCCCGGGGAGAACAAGCACGAAATTGATTTGCGAGCATGGACAAAATTACCGTCCGGCAGACCTTTTCTCTTGCCGTGCCTTCGCTTGCTTTCTAATTTGAAACTTTACGTCTGATATTTGCTTCCGGGGCGTTTCGCCCTGGGAGACTTTGAAGTAATTTCCACCTATGCCTGATAATCTTTTTTCTCCCGGCGAACGCATCGACCGCATCAATGTTGCTGAAGAAATTCGCAACTCCTTCCTCGATTACTCGATGTCGGTCATCATCTCTCGCGCACTGCCCGATGTCCGCGACGGACTCAAACCCTCCCAGCGCCGCATTCTTTTTGCCATGCACGAGATGGGATTGCACCCGGGCCGCTCCACCTCGAAATGCGCCGGTATCGTCGGCGATACGATGAAGAAATATCATCCGCACGGCGACATGGCCATCTACCCGACCCTCGTCCACATGGCCGAGCCGTGGTCGATGCGCGAACGCCTGATCGAAGGCAAAGGAAACTTCGGTTCCGTTGAAGGCGATCCACCCGCCGCCATGCGTTATACCGAGGCGCGGCTGACCCATCTCGGCGCGATTCTCATGGAGGACATCGACAAGGACACCGTCGATTTCACTCCCTCCTACGACGAAAAAAATCACGAGCCGGTTGTTCTTCCCGCCGCTTTTCCGAATCTTCTCGTCAATGGCGGCACTGGCATCGCCGTCGGCATGGCCACCAATCTGGTTCCGCACAATCTCACGGAAGTCATCGACGGCATCTGCGCGCAGATCGACAAGCCCGACATCACGATTCCCCAGTTGATGAAAATCATCAAGGGGCCCGATTTCCCCACCGGTTGTTCCATCCTCGGCATAGAAGGCATCAAGAATTATTCCCAGACGGGACGCGGCAGCATCCGTGTGCGGGCCAAGCTCCACACCGAAATGCCAAAGGGCGGCAAGGAACAGATCATCGTCACCGAAATTCCCTTCAACGTGAACCGCGCCGAGCTTGTCTCGCGCATCGCGGAATTGGTCAACACCAAGGAAATCACCGACATCACCGACGTGCGCGATGAATCGGATGAAAGCACGCGCGTGGTCATCGAACTCAAGCGCGACGCCGTCCCCAAGGTCGTCATCAACAAGCTCTACAAGATGACCGCGCTGGAAAACTCCTTCGCCGTCAACCAGCTCGCCATCGATGGCGGTCGGCCCAAGACGCTCAATATCAAGGAGATGATCAACTGCTATATCGAGCATCGCCGCGAAGTAATCATGCGCCGTACGCGCTTTGAACTGCGCGAAGCCCAGCGCCGCGCCGAGGTTCTCGAAGGTTATCTCATCGCGCTCGCGAATCTCGACGAAGTCATCAAGATCATCCGCAAAGCCGCCGACCGCGAGGAAGCCCGCGCCAAGCTCGCCGCTTACAGCTTCACGCGCGCCGAGGCTGAGTCCTTCGGCATCATGATCCACGCGCCGAGCCGCCTGCAAAACAATCGTTATCTCATCAGCGCGGAACAGGTCACCGCCATCCTCGAACTGCGCCTCTATCAGTTGACCGGCATGGAGCGGGGCAAGATTACCGATGAGTACAAGGAACTGCTCAAGAAGATCACCGACCTGATCGACATCCTGGCCAAGGAAATCCGGGTGCTCACGATCATCAAGAAGGAATTGCAGGTCATTCGCGACAAACACGGCAATGAACGCCGCACCATGATCGTTCCAGATGAGGGCGAGATGGCCATCGAGGATCTTATCGCCAACGAGGGCGTCATCATCACGATCACGCACAATTCGCTGATCAAGCGCACCAACATCAGCAGCTATCGCGCGCAACGTCGCGGTGGGCGTGGCGTGATTGGCATGACGACGAAGGAGGGCGACCGGCCCGAGGACGACGATTTCGTCGAGCATCTCTTCACCGCCTCGACCCACGATTACCTGATGTTTTTCACCAACACAGGCCGTGTCTATGTCGAGCGCGTACACGAAATTCCCGACATGGGCCGTGCCGCCAAGGGTCGCTCCATCGCCAATCTTCTCGAAATGAAACCGGGCGAAAAAGTCGCCGCGCTCATCCGTGTCGAATCACGCCGGGACGCCAAGGGCGAGGACATCACCTGGAAAGTCGGGCAGTTCGTCCTCTTCGCCACCCAGCGTGGAACTGTGAAGAAGACATCGCTCGAGGATTTCGACAACGTCCGCAAGGGCGGGATCATCGCCATCGGCATCGAGCAGGGCGACAATCTCATCGAGGCGCGCCTCACCAGCGGTTCCAGTGAAGCCGTTCTCATCACCCGTGAAGGCATGAGCATTCGCTTCGAGGAATCGGATGTCCGTTCCATGGGCCGTCCCGCCACGGGCGTACGCGGCATCAACCTCGATAAAGACGATCACTTGGTCGCTCTTGCGGTGGTCGATCCGGGCGCAACGCTCCTCGTTGCCGGTGAAAATGGCATTGGCAAACGAACCGCCTTCGATGAATACCGCGTCCAGACACGCGGTGGCAAGGGCATCATCACCATGAAGACGAACGACAAGACGGGCAAAGTCGTTGGCGCTCTCACCGTTATCGACAAGGACGAAATCATGCTTCTCACCCAGCAGGGCCAGATGGTCCGCACACCGGTGAAGGATATTCGTGAAGCCGGGCGTAATACCCAGGGCGTCAAACTGGTCAATCTCAATACTGGCGATAAACTCACGGCCATAGCGCGCGTCGTCTCCGAATCCGAGGAAGACGGCACCCCCGAGCCTGAGTTGGCTGGTTGATTCCTATGAACCCAACACCAGCCCCAACCACCGAAATCACCACCGTCACAACCGGCATCGTCCAATCCTGGGTCAACACACCCATGGTGGTGGCGTTGCTTTTTGGACTCGCGGGCGGTTTCTTCATCGCCATTCTCGTTTTGCGCCGTCGCAAATGATTCGTCTTCCACTGATCTTTCTGGTGGTCGCGCTGGCCGGATGGACAGTGGGGGGTGATGCGGCCACGACAGAATCGGTCTCAAAGGACGCGGTTCTCGCCGCCATTGTGATTTTTGAAAAAGACCCCTCGAGCAAGGAGGGCTTCGCGGCGGCATCGACCATCATGTCCTTTGCCAAAAAAAATGGCGCAGTTCACCTATCTCTCTCCAAGGCGGTGGTTCCCTGGTTCAAGGGCGGGGATGCGTCGGATGCGGATACTCGCAGCATGTTGCTTACCGCGTATGTCTCGGGCAATATCCGTTCTCAACTCCAGAGCGGCAAGGCGGAAGATGATATTTATGCCGGTTGGCAGCAAGTTTTTCTTACCTATGATCAGCTTCATCAGATCAATCCCACGGTCAAGCTGCCCGAAATCGACGCCTTGAAAGACAAGGAAAAGGCCGGAACGCTCCGTGCCTTTGCTGCAACGCTTCAGAGCAAATAGAAGTTGATCCCTCGATAAGTTCGGGATGAGAAAAAATTCTATTCCCGAAATTTCAACTTCCCGTCCTTGAGCGAACGATAATAACAAGTCTTGCGGTTTTTTCCGTTGGCATCCTTGGTGTGGCAAACACCGCCACCGACCATGCGCACCAGATAAAGGAGCGAGTTCTGCTCGCAATTGACGCGAATATCGACCAATTGGAGCGTGTCGCCGGAAGTCGCGCCCTTGACCCAAAGCTCATTTCTCGACGTGCTCCAGAAGGTCGCGATGCTGGTTTTCAAGGAATGTTCGAGCGCTTCCCGGTTCGAGTAGGCAACCAGCAGCACCTCCCGCGAATCGGCGTCCTGCACGACTACCGGCAAAACCGGCAGACCCGTGTGCGCGATTTTTTGCAGCTTGGCAAAATCGAGCTGCAATTCATTTCCCTCTTCAAGCTCTTTCATCCTGTAAAAATGCCTGTCATTCCGAAGTTGTCGAGGGAGCAATTCGATAGGTTTCATTCATGCAGCCACAGTCTGGACTTTAGCGCTATAAACTCCCGTCATCCCGAGCTTGTCGAGGGATCAGACACGCTTTCATTATCCGCCAAGTCATAAAAAACGGAAAATTAATTAATTTCAAGTTCTCTAACTTATTGCCCACTCACTACGTGTCTGATCCCTCGACAAGCTCGGGATGACAGAATTGGGAATAACCTACCGCGCAAATTTGAAAAACTCGCGCGCGTTTTCCGTGGTGCGCGTCGCGAGGGTCTCCAGGGATACACCACGCAGTTCCGCCAAGTATTCCGCCACACGACGCGTATGGGCTGGTTCACAACGCTTCCCCCGATCCGGCGCTGGCGCAAGATAGGGGCAGTCGGTCTCGACCATAAAATGCCGGGGATCGATC
The DNA here is from genome assembly GCA_013286145.1 of Verrucomicrobiota bacterium. GTDB lineage: Bacteria > Verrucomicrobiota > Verrucomicrobiia > Methylacidiphilales > UBA1321 > JABDGH01. The sequence goes on along the minus strand of JABDGH010000005.1, from coordinate 36,720 downwards.
TGCCGCGCCGTTTCCTGCACCTGCCGCGCATTCTTGAATGTCACAATACCTGTGAACGAAACCATGTGCCCGAGCGCAATCACCTCCTGCGCCTGCAAAAGCGTTCCTCCGAAGCAGTGAAAAACACCACGCACCTTGCCCGTAAACTCGGCCATGATCTGTAAGGTGTCATCCCACGAATCGCGCTGATGAATCACCGCATTCAAGCCAAGCTCGGTGGCCAATTCGAGTTGTTGACGAAACAAAATCGCTTGTCGTTGCTTGTTCGCTTCCGCCTCCTGCGGATCCGGCGGCAACCGATGATAATCGAGCCCGATTTCGCCCACGGCCACCACGCGCCGACTTTGCGCCATCGCGCGCAGACGCTCCACCGCGTCGTCCGGCGCGTTATCGACATCACAAGGATGAACACCAACCGTCGCCCAGATATTGGGAAAGTTTTCAGCGAGTTCCACCGCGCGACTGCTGGACTCGATTTGCGTGCCGATGGAAATGATCTCCGTCACGCCAGCCTCGGTCGCACGCGCGATTACTTTCGCGCGATCGGGATCATAGTCGGTGTAATCGAGATGAGCGTGCGTATCGATCAGCATATCTTAATGTAGCGGCGGTCTATGACCGTCGCACTTTGACTGAGGTTAATTAGCGACGGTCATAGACCGCCGCTACATTCATAAAAACTTCACCAAGCTATGCCCCGTCATCTCTTCCGGCTTGGGCAGCCCCATTAAATAGAGCAGAGTCGGTGCGACATCGGCCAGGATGCCATCCTGCATCTCGACCTTTTCGTGGTTCGGGCCGACGTAGATAAAATGGACCAAGTTCGTCGTGTGAGCCGTGTTGGGTGTGCCGTCGTCGTTGATTTCCCGTTCACAGTTGCCGTGATCGGCGGTGACCAGGCACGCTCCGCCCATCGCGAGAATTTTTTCCACCACGCGCTTGAGGCAGGCGTCGATCGTTTCCACAGCCTTGATTACCGCCTCGACGACACCCGTATGCCCCACCATGTCGGGATTCGCATAATTCAAAATCAACAAATCGTATTTGCCCGTGTCGAGCCTCTTCAACACTTCATCCGTGAGTGGTTCCGCACTCATTTCGGGCTTCAAATCGTAAGTGGCTACCTTGGGTGAAGGAACCATGTCGCGATCCTCGCCTGTGTTCGGCGTCTCCACCCCACCGTTGAAAAAATAAGTCACATGCGGATATTTCTCCGTCTCCGCCATGCGTAACTGATGCTTGCCCGCCGTCGCAACGACTTCTCCCAGAAGATGCTTCATTGACTGCGGCGAAAACATCACGGGCACGTCGAAAGTCGCATCGTATTGCGTCATCGTCAGGTAACTGACTTTGGGATAATGCGTGCGCGGAAAGCCTTTGAAATCATCGTGCAGCAGCACCTGGCTCAACTGCCGTGCGCGATCCCCGCGAAAGTTGAAGAAAAGAATTCCATCGCCATCGGCAATCAGCGGGCGCGGCTCTTTCACACACACGAGCGCAGGCATGAACTCATCCGTTTTTTTGGCCGTGTATTCCGCTTTCACCGCCGCGACCGGATCATCCGCATAAGTTCCTTCACCGAGAAAAATCAATTTGTAAGCCTGCTCCACCCGCTCCCAGCGATTGTCGCGATCCATCGCGAAGTAACGCCCAATGACCGTCGCGATTTTACCCGCGCCGATTTCCTTTAACTTCGCCTGAAGCAGGGTCAAGTAATGAGCGCCACCAGTCGGCGAAGTATCGCGACCATCGAGAAAGGCGTGGATGAAAATGCGTCCGATACCCGCCTGTTTCGCAATCGCGACCAATGCATGAAGGTGCTCCTGATGCGAATGGACACCGCCATCAGAAAGAAGCCCCCAAAGATGCAACGCACCATTGCGCGCCTTGAGATCGGTCAGAAATTTTTTCAGCGCCGGATTACTCGCGAGCGAGCCGTCTGCGATGGCCTTGTTGATCCGCGTCAATTCCTGGTAAACAATCCGGCCTGCACCCAAATTGAGATGGCCCACTTCGCTGTTGCCCATCTGGCCAGCGGGCAAGCCCACATCCTCGCCGCTCGCGCTCAACCGGCTCTGCGGATAGGTCTTGTAGAGGTATTCGTGAAAAGGAAGTTTCGCGAGCAGGGGCGCATTGCCTTCTTTCTGTGCGGCCGCCGCGCCTTTGGGACTGATGCCCCAACCGTCACGAATGATTAAAGCTACAGGTTTCATCAGTTAATAGGGTTAGCCCCAGAGCGAGCTTTCCGCAAGTGCAGCCGTTGCCCGGAGGTCAACGGCCACCAACTACACAATATCGAGATAGGGATTCGTTTCGCGTTCGTAACCGATGGTCGAGCTCGGACCATGACCCGCATAGACGCGCGTTTCAGGTGGCAATGGCAGGAGATGCTTCCGCAGACCTTGTAGTAGGGCCACTCGCGAGCCGCCGGGCAAATCCCAGCGTCCCACACCGCCGCAGAAGAGCGTATCGCCGCTGATTAAAAGGCCCCAGCCCGGATGATAAAACGCCACGCTGCCCGGTGAATGGCCGGGAATATGAAAGATTTGAAATTCTTCGCCCGCACAGACAAATTTTGCCGAGCCTTGGTCGGGAATATCGAAATTTTCCACATGGGATGGGGCACGAATGGCTGGCACCACGCCGAACATTTTCACGTAGGAGGTATCGAGCACCATGGCCTCATCGGCTTTGTGCACATAAATCGGGCAATGGTAATCTTCCTGGATCAAAACCGAATCCCACATGTGATCGAAGTGTCCATGTGTCAGCAATAGCGTCACTGGCTTGACTTCATTGCGCATCAACTCGCGTGCCATGCCTTCCGGGGCATCGAAACAAATCACACCTTCCTTGCCTTCGAGCAGGTAACCATTGGTTGCCAGGTCGCCTCCGGTATAGACACGTGGTGAAATCATATCTTTTGGACGCTATCGGGAGATGAAATGTTCGATTCTTGCGTTGGAGAAGCAGGAGTCGCGCCGCTCGTGGGTGCTTCCTGTGTTGCCGCCGATTTTTTTCCGGCACGCCGCGCCATCCCGGCGAATTGTAATCGCGCCTCCTGAATTTCATGCGCGTAAGTGGCCGAGGGGTTGTCACCAGTCGCATCAACCGAATGCCGGGTGGGATAAACAGTATAATCGATCGAGAAAAGACCGAACCGTGGCGCAAATGATCCCCATTCGTAATTGTCAAAAAGTGACCAGTGAAGATAACCGATCAACGGTTGTCCTCGCTCAACCAACCGACTGACGACCCGCACATGTTCGCGCAAGTATTGGCTGCGGGCCAGGTTGTCCCTGCGTTTGAAAGGACGGTTATCCGGCAAACGGCGCAATGCCATCCCATTTTCCGCAATCAGAAGCGGCAGGCCATAACGGGCCAGGTGCTTGACGAAAAACGTCAGGCCTTCCGGCAACATGTGCCAGTCCCACCATTTGCTGGCCAGGCTCTCCAGCATCCAATCGCGGAAGGATCGCTTGCGGCAGTCGAAATCGTGCCAGGTCGGCCAGCGCAGCGCATGTGCGATAAACGGGTCGTAGTAATCGAAAGCAATATAATCGAGCGGCACCTCGGCGCGTTCGTAGAGCACCGCGATCAGGCGTTCCCAACAAGGCAGATCGAAGCCCCGCAGGGCAACGGTGTGATGAAAACGCTTGATCCATTGTCCCAGGAAATAGCGCGGGCCATGCCTCGGAAAGAGTCGCGCGTCGTCGAAACGCTTGTCAAAGGCATGGGCGCGTTCCAACAAATCGTCCCGCACCATTTGACGCGGCACTTTGCGGGAAGGCGCAAAAAGCAGGTCGAGCATCGCCGTATCGCTCCAGTAGAGATCACTCGAGTAATTGTTGAAGCTGACCATCGGGGAGACCCCGGATCCGGCATAAATTTCATGGATTAAACGATAGGCGCGCACATGGGCTTCCAAAAGATAGGCCAGGCATTTGGAAGTCGGCTCGATACCGACCGGAGGCCCGCTCGGAAAAATACGATAGAGATAATGATTGAACGCCTGCAGGTTTGGCTCATTGAGCGTGATAAACCATCGCGGCGGCGGGCAGCCAAAATCCTGCGGTAACGTGCGAAGAAGATATTTCAACGTGTGCTCTACAAAAGCGAGATAGCGATCGATGGTCTCGGGCTTGAGCCACGCATCGAGACCCAGCCATGACGGGTAAACGAAATGATGCAGGGTGATGATCGGTTCGAGACCCTGAGCACGACAATCGGCGATTCGTTGCGCATAACTATAGAGAGCCCGTTCATCGAATGGAGGTGCTTCCGCATCAGGAGCGATGCCTTCAGTCGGGCCCAGGGTCGTGGTCGGCTGCACTCGCGACCATTCGATGCTCATGCGAAAGGCATTCAGCCCCATCTCGCGACATCGCTCAAAATCTTCATGAGCCAGTGTCCAGAAATCAGACGTGCGGCCCGAGGGCACGACATCGCCCTGACTTTCCGCCCAGGCCCAATTATTAAGCGGTTGCCCGGGGCCATTATAGCCGCCTTCCGCCTGGTAGCCTGAAGTGGCCACACCCCAAAAAAAGGAATCTTCGGTCAGGAAAGGCTTGGGAAGCTGTGTGCCTTCCGCAGTGACATCGGGTTCGCGCCCTTTCTCCACCGAGGGGAGTCGGTGCGTATAGCCAGGCGACGACATGATTATAACTTACCTCGATTTCGTCCCGCGCCAAGTTTTCGCGTGGTCGATAAAAGGGATCAAGGTGAATTCGGAATGGCGCGATTGACCACAACCGGCTGCGTCTGGGAATCTGGATCGTGGGCAACAGGCTGGGTTGGCACGAAATGATTTTGAGGCCGTTCAATCACCGCAAACGTATAGTTGAGCAATTTGGCATCCCGGCGCACCACGACATTCAGGTTTCCTCCGACCCGGCTGAAAAAAGAGGCGTCGAGAACATCGGATGGTCGATAAATTTCGCGCGAATCGATGCGCATCACGATATCGCCGGCTTGAAGCCCGCTCTTGCTGGCCGGAGTGCCATGCTCGACCTGAACCACGCGTACCGTCCGACCATCATGATCCGTATCGGGAACCTCGACGACATTCACGCCAACCCAGCCATGCTTGGCGCGACCGTACTGATTGAAGTCAGTGATGATTTTCTGCACAGCCTCGACCGGCAACGCGTAAATGGATCGGCCATCATCAGGACTGGGCACCACGAGTCCAATGACCTCACCGCGCATGTTGAGCAAGGGCCCACCCACTTCACCAGGAGTGAGTGGAGCGCTGACGTGGATATGTGTCGTGGAAAAAAATTGATTCATGTAGCGAACATCGAAACCACTGATCAGCCCCTGCGAAGGCGAGGCCGGAAGATCAAGCGGGTATCCAATCGCAACCACTCCATACCCGGTTCTGAGATCGGTCGAGTGGCTCAGGGTCAGAAAAGATGTCCCATCATAGGCAACCTTCAGCATCGCCAGGCCACTGCGAGCGTCGCTGCCCAACACTTTTGCGTCCATCTGCACCCCGTTGATTTCCACCTTCGCGGTGGCATTGGTACCCACGACAGTCGAAGAAGTTAGCACGGTGCCGTGGCCATCAATAAAAAAACCAGTGCCAGCAAGGACAAAACTCTGGTCGCCGGAACGGACTTTTATCACCGCCGGTTTGGCTTTGTCGAAAACGGAACTTACCTCTTCCCCGGCGACACTGGTTGATGTGGCTATATCGACAGCATGAACCAGAACGGGAGCAATCAACGAAGACGCAACCGGGATCGCAGCGAGAAGTAAAGGAAGCGCTCGCTGATGGACAACCCTAGAACGCCACATTTGCGTCATAGGCCGCATGTGAATTCGCCAAAACAAACCGGGTCGCTGCCGAATCGGAATGGCCGGGGCTGAAATTCAGGCTGTTGGTTATTTTTGAGGAAGCACTTGAAGTCACACCCAGGGACGCAGGAAGCATCGCGAAGGAGGAATCGGCACTGGGCATGTGGAGGGAAAATTTGTACGAGCCGCCTGCCGCATGGGTGACCTGCACCTGTTGGGAAAGACCGACGAATGCCGTTATGGCAATGGCAGCAAAAACCGAAGCGTAAGAAAGCGAAGGAACGAGCTCGAAACCTGCCAGGCGTTCTTTCACCCAAGCCGCGACTCGCAACCAAGGCGTTGCTGGAACCAGCAATTGGGCGCGTTGACGACGATGAAATTCAATCAGGAACCGATTAACATCCGTATCCATCGGCATCTCAAGTTTCTTGAGGGCCAGCAAATTACGAAGCGCTGAGAAATCCTGATCGTGATTCATATTATGTATAATTCTTTAAATATTTCTGTAACTGCTTATGCGCGTAGAACAACCGCGAACGAACAGTCTCTTCTTTGCAGCTCATGATCTTGCTGATTTCCGAGTGGCTAAGCCCCTGAATATCAAACAAAGTCACAACTGCCCTGTGTTCATCAGACAGCTTCATGAGCGATTCGTTCAATTTTTTTTTCAATTCGGTCAATCGAGCCTGCTTTTCCGCATCCCCGGCGGCACGAACATCAATGAACTCACTTCGGTTCTGCAGGTCGAGATTCTCATCGTCCATGCTCAAGTTATGGCGATGCTTGTTCCGTTTGATGAAATTAACCGTCAGGTTGAACCCAATCCGATAGAGCCAGGTGTAAAATTCGGCATCGAGGCGGAAGCTGTGAATGCTGCTATAGGCCTTTTCGAAGGTCTCCATCGCCAGGTCCCAAGCATCCGTCTGGTTACTGGTCATGTTGTAGAGCATCCCGAGCAGCCGTGGCTGGTACCGGCGCACCAGTTCGTCAAAAGCGGTTGGATCGCCTCCCTGCGTGCGCTCAACGAGCACGCGGTCGGTGATTTCTCCACTTGGCTTCGATGTGGACTCAGTCGGTTCCATTCTCTCCGCCCTGACTTTATCGGAAGACAAAGTTGCGGCAAGGGTGGTTATCATGAATTCTTCTCCGCTTTCGGAAAGAATAACCGCAGTTCAGCCTATTTCCACGTTAAATCCATGTAAGGAGCGCCACTGGGAAGCTGTGCGGGAAAAATCTTGATCTTTCCGCTCGTGATACTATCTTATGTATCACCATGAAAACCGCGACAGTCCGGGATCTGCGCAATCACTTCGCCAAGGTTTCCAACTGGATCAAGGATGGACAGGAAGTGGAAATCACCAGTCGTGGAGTGCCGCTGGCCCGTCTCGTGCCCATGGCCCAGCCCAAACGCAAGCGAGTCCGCTTCGATGCCAAAGCGCGGATGAAGAAACTCAAGGAGCTTTACGGCGGCAAAGTTTTGCCCGGTAATTCTGTGTTGATGATGCGCGAGGAAAGTCCCTGGTGATCTATCCCGATACCAGCTTTCTGGTCTCGATCTACGTAGACGAAGAACAAACTGCCCTGGCACACCGCTATCTGAATGGAATAACGGCTTCCGTCCCGTTTACTCCGTTCCATCGGCTTGAGGTGAGAACGGCTCTTCGCCTCCGCGTCTTTCGAAATGAACTTACCCCGGCCTATCTCCAAACCGCTTTCCGTCAAATCGACGAAGATCTCAGCGACGGCATTCTCCGGCACACACCGCTGGTTTGGGCCGATGTCCTGCGCGAAGCGGAACGGTTGGCCGAGGCTCATCTTACTGAGGTTGGCGTCCGCTCGGGCGACCTCCTGCACGTGGCCTCAGCCGTTGTCCTGGGCGCCAATGAGTTTTTGACTTTTGATCGAAGACAGACGGAATTGGCCCGGCGTGCGGGATTAAAAGTCAAATTTTGATAGGGACGGTAATCCCATGCCGTCTGATTATTAATGGGACGCGAAGGGACTCGCGTCCCTACCGGGAGGCACCGCCGCTGGGCCAGCGGCGGCTACCTTGCTGATCTGATCCCTCGACAAGCTCGGGATGACGAGAGCTACTCACCCCAGCGTCGCGACGTGCTCGGCCACGGCGCGGGGAATGCCTTCCAGCGTGTCGCGGTAACCGGTCTTGGGCAGCACCTGCAGCGCGGCCACGGCTTGATCGAGATAGCTGTGGATGCGTCGTACCGCGTTCTTGAGTCCGCCCCGCTCGACGACCTGCGCGAGCAATTCCGTGCGGCTTTCAGGCGTGCCGTGCAGGATGATATTGTGAAGTTGTTCCTGCTCCGCCGGGCTGGACTGCGCCAGGACATGGAGAAGGGGCAGGGTCAGCTTCCCCTTGGCGAGATCAGTGCCAACCGTCTTGCCGGTTGATCCCTCGGTGCCGACCAGGTCGAGGCAATCGTCGTAAATCTGGTAGGCGATGCCGAGGAAATCGCCGTAATTGCGCAGCGCGAGAATTTCATCCGGGCGGCAGTTGTTCAACACCGCGGCCAGTTCCGTGCTGACGCGGAAAAGTGCGCCCGTTTTCATCGAGATGATCTTGATGTACTCGGGAATGCTCAGCTTGAGATCGAAGCGGCGCTGGGTTTGCAGGATTTCGCCGCTGCAGACTTCGTTGGCGGCCTCGGCGATTTTGCGCGAGATTTCCTGGCTGGGGAAATTGGAACTGAGCTTCAGCGCGTGACAAAAGAGGCAGTCGCCCAGCAACACCGCGAGTTCCGCGCCCCATTTCGCGAAGGCGGTCGGTTTGCCGCGACGCTTCGAGGCGCCGTCCATGATGTCGTCATGCACCAGCGTGGCCAGGTGGATCAACTCGACGGCAATCGCCAGGTCGATGTGCTGCGGGGTCGATTTTCCGCTCGCATGTGCGGCGAGAAGCACCAGCGCGGGGCGAATCCGCTTGCCGTTGCTGTCGAGCGCGTAACTGACGTAACCCGAAATGCCGGGATCGAATTCCTGCACTTGGAATCGCAACCGCTCTTCAATCGTGGCGAGATCGGGCTTGATCGTGTCGAGTTGCCGACGGAGATCGAGTTTTTGCGTGAGCGTCGGGAAGGCGCGCTGGATCGCATCCATTGAAATTTCCCCAGGCATAAAAGAAGCCGCTGAATCGCTCATATACGAGAAACTACCCTTATCCTCGAAACGGGTCAAACCAAGCCTCACGCCGGTAGTGGGTCAGTTTGAACTAAGTTGATAACTGGCTCTTCGCGGTTAGGCTCACGATATGGCTCGTATATGGAAGGAAAAGTGGGATGCCGCTCGGCATAATAATCACATGCCGACGCTTGGAGGTATTTGCGATAAGGTACAACAGGCTCCCACTTTATTGTCAGCAGATGTCTACTTTATTCGTGTGTGCTCCTTTACTTTTGAATTTCACAATATCTTCCAGATCGAAGAGTGTCTTTTGTTTTACTCGCACAAAATTCAGCCCACAACTCGAGTTGACGCTAGGGGAGGTTCTCATTGGGAGTTTCAAACTTGGTTTGAGCAACTTCCTCTGTATCTCCGAGAAGAACCAAAGCGCAAAAAAGTGGTGGCCGCACTGAGCAACGCACTTGAACAATTCAGTTCAAAAGCGCAATCACTTCCTTCAAGCTCCAAACATGATCGACTACTCCCGTAGTGGGTCAGTTTGAATTTAAAGAAGCTTGTTACTTCTCTCTCTAGTTAGGTGGATAAGCCTGTGTTAGGTGCTTCATTTTTTTAGAAGCCGATTGATTTTAAAGTTAATGTAGAGAGCTTGGAACAGGAAGGTCCAAATGCCGTTGAACCAGTAGGGCGTGCCTTTTTCCGACAGCATGAGACGATGAAAGCTACTCCGCGCTCTAAACGCCCAAATCAGTGCGAGTAAGCCATCAAGATGATCAAAAAGATTACTGATTGTGACCCACGGACTATCATCTGGCACAAAGAGATACACGAAGAAAAGAGCTAGCGAGCTATAAGTGATGATAAACCACCAGCGAAAAAAAGCCAAACCGATCTGTTTCTCCGAAGGGGAGTATGCATTCAAGATAATCGTTTGGCGCCGAGCATAATAGACCATGTAGATGAAATAGGTGATAAGGATCAAGCCGAACAAACGCCACGTAGATCCCCACTTGAGTTTTTCCATTAGTTCTGTAGTCGGACAATTGGGTGCAATCATTTTGCGCCATGCTCGCGTGCATGGCCAAAAGTGCAATCACTTCTACCAAGCGCCAAACGTGATCGACTACTCCCGTAGTGGGTCAGTTTAAATCTAGTGATCTTTCAAAAACCGAACGATATTGATAGCTACTCGCTCGAAGAGAAATAAGACAACGACAAAAATTGATTCCCCTCGGGTTAGTCCCCAAATGGATCCGCCAAACAAAACATAGGCTGAAATCAGCCCGAATAAGACCCACAGAATAATGGCAACTCGGTAGCCCTTCACTCCATTAATCTAACAGCGCAATCACTTCTACCAAGCTCCAAACAAGCACGGGATGACATTTAAATATCCACGCATCCAGATATGTTCATATTTTTTTATTGCACGAGACCCTTTCCGGCCCTATTTTGCGACACATGGCCAAATCTTATATTTTCTCTTCCGAGTCAGTGACGGAAGGTCACCCGGACAAAGTTGCCGATACGATTTCTGATGCGGTGCTGGACGCCTGTCTGGCCCAGGACAAGAACAGCCGCGTGGCGTGCGAAACGCTGGTGAAATCGAATCTCGTCGTCGTGGCTGGTGAAATCACCACCCGCGCCGATTTCGATTACAACAAGGTGGTTCGTAACGCGATCGAGGAGATCGGCTACACCGAACCGGGCGAGTCCTTCAACGCCAAGGGCGTTCACATCATGAACGCGCTCACGGCACAGAGCCCCGACATCGCGCAGGGCGTGGATGAGAAAGCCGCCGAGGGCAAGGCGACCGCCGAGCAGGGCGCGGGTGACCAGGGCTTGATGTTCGGTTTCGCCTGCACGGAAACGACGCATCTGATGCCAGCTCCGATTTACTACGCACACGCGTTGGGCGAAAAGCTGACCAAGCTGCGCAAGGGCAAAAAAGTTTCGTGGCTGCGTCCCGATTGCAAAACGCAGGTCTCGCTCCAATACAACGGGAACAAGATCGAGCGCATCGACGCGGTGGTCGTCTCGACCCAGCACCGCGACACGGTGAAGCATAGCGAGATTTACGAGTTCATCGTCGAGAACGTGATCAAGGTTGTGGTGCCTAAAGAATTGCTCGACGCCAAGACGCGGTATCTCGTTAATCCCACGGGCCGGTTTGTCATCGGCGGGCCGGAAGGCGATTCAGGTCTCACGGGCCGCAAGATCATCGTCGATACCTACGGTGGCATGGGTCGTCACGGTGGTGGCGCATTCAGCGGCAAGGATCCGTCGAAGGTTGACCGCAGCGCCGCCTACATGGGTCGCTATGTCGCGAAGAATATCGTCGCGGCGGGCCTGGCTGACCGGTGTGAAATTCAGTTTGCCTACGCCATCGGCTATCCTGAACCGGTCTCGGTTCACATCGATACGTTCGGCACTGGCAAAGTGGCCGATGACAAGATCGTCGATGCGGTGAGGCAGATTTTCAGCTTCAAGCCCGCGAACATCATCAAGCAACTCAACCTGCTCCGTCCGATTTACAGCCACACCACCAACTACGGTCACTTCGGCCGCACCGATAATCTCGATGCGCTGACGTGGGAAAAAACCGACAAGGCCGATGAACTGAAGAAAGCAGCGGGATTATAAAAGATTTATAAAATAACCAACCCGTCATCCTGAGCTTGTCGAAGGATCAGTTCGGTCGCTGAGAAAAGGCAGGCAAAACTGATCCTTCGACAAGCTCAGGATGACAGATAGAAAATAATTCCGTTAATTCCGTCAAATTTAGTAATTCCGTCATTCCCCAAACTTTAAAAACAACAACGAAAGAACCCCTATGAGCACCGATTACAAAGTCAAAGACATCTCGCAGGCCGAATTTGGCCGCAAGGAAATCACCATCGCCGAGCACGAGATGCCCGGCCTCATGGCGCTGCGCGCCGAGTACAAGGGCAAGGCCCCGCTCAAGGGCGCGAAGATCGCCGGCTGTCTCCACATGACGATCCAGACAGCGGTGCTCATCGAAACGCTAATCGATCTCGGCGCGGAAGTGCGCTGGAGCTCGTGCAACATTTTCTCCACGCAGGATCACGCGGCGGCGGCTATCGCGGCGCGCGGCATCGCGGTCTTCGCCTGGAAGGGCATGAACGCCGAAGAATTCGACTGGTGCATCGAGCAGACGCTGAAGTGGCCGGACGGCTCGCAACTCAACATGATCCTCGATGACGGCGGCGACCTGACCAACATGGTTCACGATAAATTTCCCGCATTGATCGCAGGCATTCACGGTCTCTCGGAAGAGACGACGACTGGTGTGCACCGCCTCTACGAACGCGTCAAGAAGGGCACGCTCAAGATGCCCGCCTTCAACGTCAACGATTCATGCACGAAGAGCAAGTTCGACAATCTTTACGGCTGTCGCGAATCGTTCATTGATGCGGTCAAGCGCGCGACCGACGTGATGATCGCGGGTAAAGTCGTGGTCGTCGCGGGATATGGCGACGTGGGCAAAGGTTGCGTGCAGGCGGCGAAGGGCCTCGGCGCGCGCGTGGTCGTGACGGAAATCGATCCGATCAATGCGTTGCAGGCCGCGATGGAAGGTTTTCAAGTCGTGACCATGGACGAGGCTTCCGCTTACGGAGACATCTTCGTCACCACGACAGGTAATATCGATGTCATCACCCGCGAGCACATGAACCAGATGAAGCATCAGGCCATCGTTTGCAACATCGGTCACTTCGACAGCGAGGTGCAGGTGGGCAGCCTTTACAACGACAAGACGCTCAAGAAAATCGAGATCAAGCCGCAGGTCGATCAATTCACCTGGTCCAACGGCAAGGTGCTCACGGTGCTGGCCGAAGGTCGCCTGGTGAATCTTGGTTGCGCCACGGGCCACCCGAGCTTCGTGATGTCAGCCTCGTTCACCAATCAGACCATCGCGCAGATCGAGCTGTGGGAATCGCGCGGCAAGAACAAGTACAAGAACGATGTCTATGTGTTGCCGAAGGCGCTCGACGAACGTGTGGCGCGGCTCCATCTCGACAAGCTCGGCGTAAAGCTGACGAAACTGACATCGAAGCAGGCCGAATATCTCGGTGTGCCTGTCGAAGGCCCGTTCAAGCCTGAGCATTACCGGTACTAAGCAGTACCGGCGCGGGGGCGGGTATTTGTTGTGGAAGCCATCGCAGACCCTGCGGCGGCTAATTTAAAGAGAAGTGGCTAAAGCTTCGGACAGATTCTCTTCCACACTCCACGGATTGCTTCGGTTGGGGATAAGAGTCTGTCCCGGGCAATAGACCGGCTCGAAGACCAGATTTTTCGCCTCTTCACCTGTGATGGCCGCATGATTGAGAGTTTCGGCTGCGCGCTGACCTGCCTTGAAAAATTCGAATCGCACGGTGGTTATCATCGGCTCGAAATAACGAAGATAAGGAATGTCATGAAAGCCTACGATGCTCAGATCCTCGGGAACCCGGATGTTTTCATGGCGCCGGGCATAAAAGCTCAGCAATGAACCCAGGCTGTCATCAAAAGCCAGCACCGCTGTCGGGCGCGGCTCCAGCTTGAGCAAATCGGACACGGCCTTGAGCCTGTCGCTTTCTTCTCCTTGGGCTGAAATTTCAGGTACTGAGGCCGGATCGATGCCTGCCGCACGCAAGGCCTGATGCACGCCCGTGCGTTTTTGCGCATCAAGAAGCGGGTCATATCCGGTCAAAAGTGCGATATGCTGATGGCCGAGCTGTAATAATTTCTCTGTCATCACGCGCGCCGCATCGATCTGTCCAAATCGAATTTGTGGTCCGGGCAGATCCGTCTTTCCAACCAGCAGATAGGGCAACTTCCGATTTCTTAAGACATCAATATCCTTTGAGGTGACATCCTGGGGGAAGACGATGACACCTCCGAGGCTGCTGGCCATTTCGGACGTCCATTCCTCGGGTGGCATACAGATCATCATGGCGCTCAAACGCTGAGAGCTCAGGACGCTCTGCACTCCCCGCATAATCTCGGCAATCGGCCTGTGTTCTACCATGTGAGGAGTCTTCAACAGGGTGCCTATTGCCTTGTGAACACGTTTCGACCGTCCATGAGCAAAAGTACCCTTACCATGTTTACGATAAATGAGACCCCTATTTTCCAAGTCTCCGAGTGCGAGCCGGACTGTAACACGGCTGATTTTGAAGCGCCGGCACAGCTGATGTTCACTGGCAATGGGAAAGCTGCCTAGTTCAGGATTGCTCAGAATTTCCTGAGTTAGTGCAGCGGCGAGGTTAGCTCGAGCGGTTTGTTTTTGATTGATCAACACGTCCGTACTATTGCATCTAATGTATCTAAAACAAGAAAAATCTATGTATCCAATTACTTTTTATTTGTTCAAGACTTACCCAAATGACATGTATTATGAAAATAAGGGTCGTTCAAATGGAGGCTTGAAATGACAAATTAGGAAATATTTATTGAATGATTAGCTCGCTATCGCTCATGATCGTCGTGATGCTAGCCACGACACTACCTGTTTTAGCCAGCAAAAAGATGTCTTCTCTTTTAGAGGCTAGCCGAAAATTATATATTTATTTTGAGTTCTCATTGCGATACAAACAACTAACCCCCAAAACATAACAAATGAAATCGAGTATCTTTCCTTCAATGTATCCGTGTCAAATAGCTAATACGCTTATCACCGTCTTGGGTCTTTTGCTCATGGTTAATCCGAATGTCCGCGCTGACACAGACAAGGGCATGAAAGAGATTACTCCCGCGCTTCAACAGCCGGAGCCGTCGATTTTATCCCAGCAATATCTTCTGGGCGATTGGGGTGGTGAAAGAACAAAGCTGGCGAATGAAGGCATCATTTTCGTTCTCAACAATATTGGCGACTTGCAGGGCGACATGACTGGCAACCAGGAGCATCATGCGACTTATGACGGTCGTTTTCGCGGCATCGTCGATATCAATTTCAAGAAGCTGGCAGACGTCGATGGCGAGTTTTTCTTCACCGGGCTCTGGCAATATGGACGGAATAATACTGCTCAATATCCCGATGGGCACGGTTCATTCGGCAATCCCTACCACGTCAATACGTTCACCAGCAGTGTTGGTGGTGAGGAAAGCGAGCGCATCGATCAATTATGGTATCAGCAGGGGTTTGCCGACAACATGTTCAAGGTCAAGTTTGGCCAGGTGGCTGCGTCGAGCGAATTTGGCGCGACCGATTTTTACGACGTTTTCGTCAATGATGAATTGGCCTATGCGCCAGATGCCCTCTACAACATCAAGCAGTCGTTCAGTCCCGCTGGTAAACCCGGCATCATTCTCACCGGCGATCTTTCCGATCTTACGAAGGGTCTCTACGTCAAAGCTGGTGCGTTTACCGCTTACTACAATCCCTACCGGCCCGACTCCAACGGCATCTATTACTCGGACGATTTTAATCATGGCATGGCCGCTGCATTTGAAATCGGTTACAACGAACAGAACGCCACCTATCCGGGCCTCTACAAAGCGGGTCTCAACGGAAACGAGTTGAGCTACATGAATCCCTACACGGGGGAAACTTACCGTGGTGATTACAACGCTTATGGCGTGGTGGAAAAGACGGTCTATCATCCGACAGGCGCCGATGGAAAGCTCCAGACCGCGAAAGGTCTCGATCTTGTTTCTGAATTTATCGGGGCGCCTGGTGATCGCAATCCCCTCCAATACGAGATTACCTTCGGCGGTCGTTACACGGGGTTGATCCCGGGCCGCGATGAAGACAAGGTCGATTTCGGCGTCATCTATTCCGATATCGGCACGGCTTTCAGCTCGGCTTATCGCACTGCCTTCGGTCATGGTCTCGGCGGTGAAACCACCCTGGAGCTTGGCTACCAGTACAATCCCATGCCATGGCTTTCGATTCAGCCCGACATCCAGGACATCATCAATCCCAGCGGTGATATGCACCGTGGCGATATCCTCATCCTCGGCCTGCGAACCATCGTCCAGTTTTAACCCTCAGCAAACCTTCAAAATTAAAATTAAAATATGAAAGACAAAATCATACTGGTAACTGGTGGTAGTTCGGGCATTGGCAAAGCTTGTGCCCTGGCCTTCAGCCGCGCGGGCGCAATCGTGACGATTGTCGCCGATATCAACCAGGAAGGCCTGGATCAAACTGTTTCCGAGATGCAAGGCGACGGCCATTCGATCCGTCTCGATGTCTCCAAGCCGGCCCAGGTAAAAAATTTAATCGATGAAGTCGTGCGCAAATATGGCCGGATTGATTGCGCGATCAATAATGCCGGGGTGGAAGGATCGCTGGCCACCACTACCGATTGCACGGAAGAAAATTGGGACAAAGTTCTTGGTGTCAATTTAAAGGGCATCTGGCTCTGCATGAAATACGAGATCCCGCAGATGCTCAAGCAGGGTGGCGGTGCCATCGTCAACATGTCATCCGTCCTCGGCCTGGTGGGATTGCCCGGATACCCGGCCTATGTCGCCAGCAAACACGGCGTGGTGGGATTGACCAAGACGGCGGCCCTCGAATATGCGCAGACAGGGATCCGGATTAATGCGATCTGCCCCGGTGCGGTGCGCACCCCGTTGATGAACCGAATGATCTCGGACAATCCCGGCGTGATCTCGGAAGAATTGCTCGTCTCGCTGGAACCCATCGGCAGGGTGGCTAATCCCGAAGAAGTGGCTGACGCTGCTGTCTGGCTCTGTTCGCCAAGTTCATCTTACGTGACAGGAATTGCCCTGCCTCTGGATGGCGGCTTTACGGCACGCTAATCTCCTGGCTGCATTACCCAAGTGTAATCGTTTCAGCTTGAACATGGCGGCCACGGCTGGGTCTATCCTATTGTTAGTTTCATTCATTCCTCCCCTGACCGGGTGGTGACTCCGTTCGAGTTGCCGCCCGGTCTTTTTTTATAAAGAGAGGAGCGGAGCCAGCGGGGATCGAGCTGTGAGGTATCATGCAATCCGACGATTTTAAGGCAGAACACTTTGAAGATTACTTCAAGGATTGTGGAATACTTTTCCTTCTGGAAGGATGATTCAACGAAAGCCAGCATGCATTTGCCTCCGTACTGGTTTGCCGGGTTGGAAAAGCGCACGAATAATTTCATGAATCAATCAATCAAGGAAATCGCCAGCAAGGTGCCGGAAGTCACCGTGATATTCTGGATCATCAAAATCGTGGCAACAACCTTGGGGGAGACGGGTGGTGACGCTGTTTCCATGACCATGAACCTGGGTTATGCCCTCGCCAGCGTAATCTTTATCGGAATCTTTTTAATCACTGTATTTGCGCAGATCATGGCCAAGTCATTCCACCCGTTCCTTTATTGGGTGGTCATCGTTGCGACGACCACAGCGGGAACAACCATGGCAGATTTCTCGGATCGCTCGCTCGGCATCGGTTATCCCGGGGGAACCTCGATATTGTTCGTGCTGCTGATGTTATCCCTTGGGATCTGGTACTGGTCAGAAGGCTCTATCGCAGTCGAGACAGTTGCATCTCCCAGGGTTGAGATGTTTTACTGGACGGCAATCATGTTCTCCCAAACTTTGGGCACTGCCCTGGGGGACTGGATGGCCGATACCGCCGGACTTGGGTACGACGGCGGGGCGCTCCTGTTCTCTGTTGGCTTGGTGCTACTCATCATACTCTATCGTTATACAAAAATCTCGCATGTCCTCCTGTTTTGGAGTGCCTTTATCCTGACGCGGCCCCTCGGTGCCACGGTGGGTGATTTCCTCGATAAACCCATCGACCACGGAGGACTGGCGGTCGGTCGCTTCACCGCCTCGGCCATTCTCGCCAGCTTTATGGTTGCCTGCATTCTGCTCTTTCCGCAAAAGGCAGGCCGCCACCCGGGAGAAAGCCCGGCGCTTTAATCTACAAGAAATCGAAAACACA
Organism: Verrucomicrobiota bacterium; assembly: GCA_013286145.1. Taxonomy (GTDB): domain Bacteria; phylum Verrucomicrobiota; class Verrucomicrobiia; order Methylacidiphilales; family UBA1321; genus JABDGH01. Next base: position 18,884 of record JABDGH010000005.1, on the reverse strand, counting down.
CCACCCCTATGAACCCACAATTCCTCGTCCCATTCATCTGCTCCCTATTCTTGACCATGCTCACGCCACTCATTGCGGCGGATGCTCTAACCCCACAGCCACCGGTGGAACTGGCTAAAACCCAGGGAAGATTCGATTTCATCAAAATCGATTTGGCGCATAAACGTCTTCTGGCCTGCCATACCGGAAACGGTTCGTTGGACGTGATCGACCTGGCAACGTCCAAGCTGGTCAAGAGCCTGCCAACCGGAGCAGCGCAAGGCGTAGCCATCGATGCCAGGGGCGGGCGCTATTTTGTCAGCGTGAGCAAGCCGCTGAAAATGGTCGTGATCGATTCGACCAAGCTGGAGATCATCGGTGAGGTTCCTCTTCCCGGCCCTGCTGACCTGGTGTCGTATCACCCGGAATCCAATCGCGTGTTTGTCTGTAATGATGAAAAGCCGGAACTATGGGTGATCGATCCTGAAGCCAAAAAAATCGTAACCACGCTCACTCTCACCGGAGGTGGCATGGAGGATCTCGATTTCGATGCCCAGGACAAATACCTTTTCCAGTGTCTCAAGGATTCCAGCGAATTGGTTAAAATCGATCCCAAGGAAGGAAAGATTCTCGCCACATGGCCGACCACTCCCGCAGAGAAACCTCATGGCCTCGCCATGATTCCCGGGGCGAATGCCGTGCTCGTGGTCGGCGGAACAGGGAAACTGAGTCTCATAAGCCTGGGCACTGGACAGGTAGTGGCCTCCTGCGACGTTTCACTCAAAATCGACGAGATAGCGTATGATCCCGGAGTGAAGCGCGTTTACTGTGCCAGCGGTCTCGGCACCATTTCCGTCGTCGAAGTAGGCCAGAATAAACTCACGACATTAGCGCCGCTGCCCAGTTCACCCGGCGCTCACAGTATCGCAGTCGATCCTCAAACCCATACGGCCTGGATTGCCTTCGCCAAGGATGCGAAAGCATACATCCAGGCATTCACGGCAAAATAAGGATGGCACCCTGACAATTCCAAGGGAAAAATGCGGAGCCAACGGGGCTCGAACCCGCAACCTCCTCCGTGACAGGGAGGCGCTCTAACCAATTGAGCTATGGCTCCTAAGTTTCTTCACTCTTTCGAGTGGAGTTGGGCAATCTAGGTTTTATCAATGGTGATGGCAATGCTTTTCAGGGTGATTTGCTAGGCCTTGCCTGCTTGGAGTGCCTGCCCTACGCGTTGGGTTCACGCTTTTTGCGTGTTCTGACCATAACCGGAACAAGATTGCAAATTTCCGAACAACCCCGAAGCTTGTTTTTCCGGTGATCCGGATTTTCGATGGCCACACCGATGAATGAATCTTCAGGATCGACTACCGATCCCTCGACGGCCAAGCCGTTGCCCAAGAAAAGCTCCTTCTTTCGCAGCATGCTTTTTGGCAAACCGCGGGACATTAACGACCCGTCGCTTTTCCATACCATCTCGCTCATTCCCTTCCTGGCCTGGGTGGGTCTCGGCGTGGATGGTTTGAGCTCGTGCGCCTATGGCCCCGACGAGGCCTTCCGCGCGTTGTTCAACACGGACGGAACCAATCATCGGGAACTGGCCATTCTACTGGCACTGGCGACCGCCGGGACGGTGGCCATCATTTCATGGTCCTACAGCGGCCTGATCGAGCATTTCCCCTACAGCGGTGGCGGTTACGGCGTGGCGAGCAAGCTTCTGGGCCCTTATTTCGGCCTCGTTTCGGGTTGCGCGCTGCTGGTCGATTATGTGCTGACAGTCACCACGTCAATCGCGTCGAGTGTCGATCAGGTCTTCAATGTCTTTCCTCTCGAATATCACCCTTACAAGATGTCGGTGGAGTTGCTGATGATCGGCGCTTTGATCGTGTTGAATCTGCGCGGGATCAAGGAATCGATCACGATCATCGTGCCGATATTCCTGCTTTTTGTCGCCACGCACCTGGCCGTGTTGATCGGTGTGCTCGTGGTGCATCCGGGGACGGGAACCCTCATGGATCATTTATCCGTTATCCATGCGGAGGTGCATTCCGATGCGCAAAATCTCGGTTTATGGGTTTTGCTGGTGATTTTCATGCAGGCTTATTCACGAGGCGCGGGTACCTACACCGGGATCGAGGCGGTTTCCAACGGTGTCTCGGCGATGCGCGAACCGCAGGTGTCCAATGCCAAGTGGACGATGCTCTACATGGCCGTCTCGCTGGCGGTCACGGCCGGTGGCCTGCTGATTTGTTATTTGTTGGCAGACCTGCAACCGATGGTGGGCAAAACGATGAACGGTTTGCTGGTGGAAAAGCTCAACTTTGGCTCGTGGTTCACATGGCTGACGCTCGGTTCGGAGGCGGGACTGTTGCTCTTCGCGGCGCAGACCGGTTACATCGGCGGCCCGCGCGTGATGGCAAACATGGCGCTGGATGGCTGGATTCCACGGCGGTTTAGTTCGCTTTCCGACCGGTTGACGAGTCACTACGGCGTGTTGCTTGTCGGTGCGGCGGCCATCGCGAGCCTGCTCTACACCCAGGGTTCGGTCGATGTGCTGGTGACGATGTACGCGATCAATGTGTTCGTCACTTTCTCACTTTCGCAATTGGGCATGACTCGATTCAGTTGGATGCGCCGGAATCGGAAAGGCCAGGGCTTGTGGCCCATTCTGCTGCATTCTTTCTCCTTCATACTTTGCCTCGGCATTTTGATCGCGGTGGTGATTTTGAAATTTGCCCAGGGCGCCTGGGTGACGCTTTTTGTCACAAGTGTGCTGATTTTATTTTGCATTATGATTCACCGCCATTATGTGCGGGTGCGGGCGAAGCTGGTCGAACTCAACACCCAACTCGGTGATGTCCAGACCCTGGCTGGCGCCAGAAAAGAACCGCCCCCGGACATCGACCCCAAAAAGCAGACGGCGGTGCTGCTGGTGAATGCCTACGGCGGGCTTGGCATCCATACGCTCCTGATTTTGCTCAAGACATTTCCGGGGCAGTTTTCGCAGGTCTATTTCGCGTCGGTGGGCGTGCTTGACTCGGGCAATTTCAAGGGTGTCGAGGAGGTCGGCAGGCTGCGCGCCGAGCGGCAAAAGACCATCGACCAATATGTGCTCCTTGCCCAAACGCTGGGACTGGCGGCAGACGGCGAATACACGATCGGAACGGATCCGGTGGAGGAATCGACCGCGCTGTGCATGAAAATCCGCGAACGATTTCCGCGTTCCGTTTTCTTCGCCGGCAAGCTCCTTTTCGAGGCGGAGAAATGGTACTATCCGCTGTTGCATAACGAAACCGCCTACGCCATTACCCGTCGTCTGCAATTGCAGGGCATCCCCATGGTGGTGATGCCGATCCGCATCCTGCAATTTGGGAATAAGTAAGCGCTTGTCGCTGGGAAACTTGAATAAAGTATCCCGTCGCAAGTAGTAGGTATTTAAAGCAGCCGCGTTATCGCATCAACGTTCCGTCATCCTGAGCTTGTCGAAGGATCAGCCTCTGTAGGGAACTTTAATCAAGACCACCGTTTGAGCATATAGTGTTCGTCGGAAACAAAGAAAATACTCTATTTGTATCTAATAATAGCTTCATTAATGCTGTTGATAATAGATTCAATGTATCCCTTATTTTTTGAAGTGAGAGCATGAACTTCACCGGAGGAGCTAGCGATCACGACATGATAGGTTGGTTTGTTGCTTCGTAACCAGAGAATGGCTAAAATGACCACGATAATTCCTATGATTAATGGAACTGGCATATGAGAATCACTGAAAAGAACGGCGAGACCAGTAAGAACGAAAAACATGCCTCCTAAGAGAAGAAAAATAGCACACCCATGTTTAGCAGGTGTTAACCCCATTCTTATAGAAGTAATATTTCGAAGGGCGTAAGTTGTTCCATTGAGAACGACACGAGTTGTTGTTACTAAGACAGTAGAATCTGAAAATATAGTTTCATCCTGATGGCTAGACAGATTCTGTTGTGACGTTGCTAAAGGGATGATTGGCGGAGGTGATAGAATTGCTTTTGGAGTGGTAGATCTTACGGATGACAGGGGAATCCAGTTTTCAGTTCCGGTCTCCAATATCCATGTATCTGCATGCAAGCTGCCTTCTTGAAACCATTGCATTAAACTACTCAGAGGAACAGGCCCTTTGGTTGCGCCCTCTGAATCTGCAAAATAGTATTCTTTCACTCAGTATATTTATGAGGCATGCCTATATTTTGCAATATGTTAGATTATTTTGTGGTTAACAACTTTGATGTGAACTCCAGTTCACCTTTTTTGGCGATGACTTCGACGCTGGAATTATCGGTGATTTCGCCCTTGAGGAGAGCGCGGGAGAGTTTCGTTTCGAGTTCGCGCTGGATGAGTCGTTTGATCGGGCGGGCACCGTAGATGGGATCATAGCCGCGACGGGCGAGCAGTTCCTTTGCGGAATCGCTGAGTTCCAGTTCGATGTGCCGTTCAGAGAGGCGCGAGCGGAGCAGGTTGAGTTGCAGATCGACAATGCGTTCGATTTCCTTGAGCGTGAGCGGCTTGAAAAGGACGATCTCATCGACACGATTGAGGAACTCGGGGCGGAAGTGGGATCTCATCTCGGCCATGACTGCTTTGCGAGTCTCCTCGGAAATTTCGCCGATGATATCCGAGGCGTTTTCAATCAGATGACGCGAACCGATGTTGGAAGTCATGATGATGATGGTGTTCTTGAAATCGACGGTGCGGCCCTGGCTATCGGTCAGACGGCCGTCATCGAGGATTTGCAGGAGCGTGTTGAAGACATCGACATGCGCTTTTTCGATTTCATCAAAAAGCACGACGCAATAGGGTTTGCGACGCACGGCTTCGGTAAGTTGGCCACCCTCGTCGTAACCGACATAACCGGGCGGCGCGCCGATGAGCCGCGAGACGGCGTGTTTTTCCATGTATTCGCTCATGTCGAGCCGAACCATGTTTTCCTCACTGTCGAACATCGACTCGGCCAGCGCGCGGGCAAGTTCGGTTTTGCCGACACCAGTCGGGCCGAGGAAGATGAACGAGCCGATGGGCCGTTTGGGGTCCTTGAGTCCGGCACGCGCCCGGATGACCGCGTCAGCGACAGCCTGCACGGCCTCGTCCTGGCCGATCACGCGCTCATGCAAAATGGAGTCGAGCCGCAGCAATTTTTCCTGTTCGCCCTCGAGTAATCGAGCCACGGGGATGCCCGTCCAGCGAGCGACAATCTCGGCGATTTCATCGGCGGTGACTTCCTCCTGCATGAGACGTGGCCCTTTGCCATCTTTCACCGACTTGGCAATTTTCTCCTCGGCATCCTTGAGCGCCTTTTCTTTTTGTGGCAGGACACCGTAGCGAAGCTCTGCCGTGCGATTGAGATCGTTGGCGCGTTGAGCCTGGTCGATCTGATTGCGAACCTGCTCAAGTTCCTCGCGGAGTTTGCCAGTGACCTCGATGGCTGCTTTTTCGTTTTGCCACTGGGCCTTGAGGCGGTCGCGGTCGGCCTGGACATTGGCGATTTCCTTTTCCAATTCCGCCAGGCGTTCCTTGGAGGCGGCGTCCTTTTCTTTCTTCAACGCCTCGCGCTCAATGGCAAGTTGCGTGAAGCGTCGTTCGAGAGTTTCGAGTTCCTCGGGCATACTCTCGTTTTCGGTGCGGAGCTTGGCGGAGGCTTCATCCATCAAGTCGATGGCTTTGTCAGGTAGGAAGCGATCCGTGATGTAGCGATGCGATAACACGGCGGCGGCGACAAGCGCGGCATCCTGGATGCGGACGCCATGGTGAACCTGATATTTTTCGCTCAAGCCGCGCAGGATGGAAATCGTATCTTCGACGCTCGGTTCATCGACCATCACGGGTTGGAAACGGCGCTCGAGCGCGGCATCTTTTTCGATGTACTTGCGATATTCGTCGAGCGTGGTCGCGCCGATGCAATGGAGTTCGCCGCGCGCGAGCATCGGCTTGAGCATGTTGCCTGCGTCCATCGCGCCTTCGGCTTTGCCCGCGCCGACCATGGTATGGAGTTCGTCGATGAAAAGAATGATTTGCCCGGCCGACTTGGTCACTTCCTGGAGGACGGCTTTAAGCCGTTCCTCGAATTCACCACGAAATTTCGCGCCGGCGATGAGTGCGCCGAGATCGAGCGAGACAATTTTTTTATCTCGCAGGCTTTCGGGAACGTCGTGGGCGACAATGCGCTGGGCGAGGCCTTCCACGATGGCGGTTTTGCCGACACCCGGTTCACCGATGAGGACGGGATTATTTTTAGTGCGGCGCGAGAGTACCTGGATGGCGCGACGAATCTCGGTATCGCGACCGATGACGGGATCGAGCTTGTTCTGGCGCGCGAGGGCAGTCAAATCACGGCCATATTTCTGGAGCGATTCGTAGGTCGCCTCGGGATTCTGGCTGGTGACGCGCTGGTTCCCGCGAACATCCTGGAGGGCCGTGAGAAATGCGCCGCGCGTGATGGTAAGGCTGCGGAAAATCCGGGTGATCTCGCTATCGCGGTTCTCGCTGAACATGGCGAGGACGACATGCTCGACGGAGACGTAATCGTCCTTGAGTTTTTTAGCTTCGTCCTGGGCGTGGATGAGCAGTTGGTTCAGGCGCGGGGTGATACCAGTCTGACCGCTGGCCCCGGAACCGGTGACCTTGGGGATATGATCGAGCGCGGCCTGCGTTTTGGTGAGGAGGAGGTCGAGCGAGACTTTCAGGCGTTCAAAAAGCCGGGGGATAAGCCCGTTTTCCTGGGTCAAAAGAGCGTAAAAAAGGTGCTCCACATCGACGGCCTGGTTGCCGAGTCGGGTGGCTTCATCCTGGGCTGTACCGAGGGCGGCGGTGGCTTGTTCCGTAAATTTGTTCAAATCCATAGTCCAACTCTAGTAGGTATGATGAGTGATGCAAACGGCAGGATAATTTTTGCGCCTAAAAAATAGGCTTAACATTTACGAAGGAATAACTTAAAATGCAGGGCGTGGAACAGCTCCGCACGAAAGATCCGTTGGATGTCACCATCGATTTTTTCCTGACCTCGATCGTGGGTATTTTGATCGGGGTGGGCGTTTATTTTGCATTGAAAAATCTGATGCAACCGCCACCTCGTTACGCCCTTTGCGTGTGCCTGTTTGCCGGATTTACACTGGGAGGATCGCTCGGGGCTCTTATGCGGCACCGGGTGCAGCAAAAGCCGAGAAGGAACTCCCTTATTGCGCCGATGAAGGAGGATCTTTCCCCGGTGAGCAAGATTGTCCTGTGGATGTTCTTGATTCTGGGCTGCGTTTCGTTGGGCGGTTTTTTGCTTAAGTAAGCAGTGTCTTATGCCCCATTATTAACGTGGGTGTAAAAGAGCCAGATGACGATGGCCACCACGAAAAGAAACAGGCCGACAAAAATAAAAAAGAGAACCATGTCGCGTTGACGTTGCCTGGCCAGGGCACCTTTGCGTGCGGGGGTCGGTTCCAGCGTGCGGTGAACCGGGGCTTCATCCTCCCTGCGCCAGACGGGCGGCTCGAGCGACTTGGGATCGGGCGGGAGGGGATTGCCGGATTGATGTAACTCCTCGGTTAACTGGGACATTTTCTCGGCGAGGAGACGTTCCTGCTCCGCCAATTGACGTCGCTTGATCTCAATTGGATCAGGGTCGTTGCGGTTCCACGGCATGAAGACGGGGGATGAAGGCGCGTTATAAAAACCGCAAACGGTTAATGGTGAAGGACGAGGTAGGCGAGCAAACCGAATACCCCGAGGAGAAGAAGCGGAAGTGAATAGGCGAACCCTTCGCGAACCATGTTGCCAAACGATTTTTCGTAGCTGGCGAACTCGGGGGCGAGGTCGGAAGGAATTTCGCCCTGGCCTTCCTCGGCCAGTCGCAGGGCGACCAGGCGGGCGCGGGACTGGCTGTAGATGGTCTTGGCCTGATCGACGCGGGCAAGAGCCTTGGTCAACTCGGAGGGGAGCTCCTCGCTGGGCCAGTCGGCGGGATTGAGATTTTCGGTCTGGCCGAGATGTTCGGCAAAGCTGTCGCGGACAATTTTGATTTGTTCGAGTTCGCGTTTGACTTCAAATTCCTGACGCTCGAGAAGGACGAGGCCACGGGTGAGTTTTTCGACAATTTCACGGCGGCCTTCGTCAAACTCGCGCTGCTTGCGACTGAGGTCCTCGAGATCGCGCTTTTGGCGTTCGATCTCTTCCTGCTGCCGTTTGAGATCGAGGAGTTGTTCCTGGACGTGTTGAACCTTGAGATTGATCTCGTTGGCCGTCGATGTCGGGTCGCCCGATTGGGTGGATGGCAACAATTCCGGTTCTTCCGGATATTCGGACTCAATGGAAGATTTTGGATTGCGGCTCATACGAAAAAAATAAAACTTACTTTATTGGGGAACGATCAAGACCTGTCCAATTTTCAAGGGCTTGCCCTCGACCATGGTGTCTTTATTGGCTTCCTTGATTTTTTCCACGCCATTCTTGGTGTCGCCGGGATACATCTTGTGGGCAATTTTCCAGAGGCTGTCACCTGAAACAACTTTGTAAGTGCGGCTTTCGCCGGTACTAGCCGCGGCGGCGGGTGTTTCCACGGCATTGGTGGAATCCAAGGGCAGGGCGCGGGGAGGAGTCGTTGGAGCGGCATTGGTTGTGGCAGGCGCCGCGACAGCCATTGTTCCCTCTATAGCAGGGGTAGGTGCGGGGGCAGGAGTTGACGGCGCGGGTGCAACGGCGGCGGCGGTGGCGGCGTGATGCTTGCCAATCTGGGATTGAAGCTGGGCGATGGTGCGGGTGGCGTCTTCAACCTGTTTCTTGAGCGCGGCGTTGTCGCTTTGGAGCTTGGCGTAATCGTCCGCGCTTTGGGTGGGCGAGTTGGGCAGCGAAGCGGCAAAGGCCTGGCTTTCTTTATCAATCAGCGCTTTGACCTGCTCGGTCTTGTCCGAGTTGGGAGCCAGTTCGAGGTAACGCTTGAAATGAAAAATGGAAGCAATTTGATCCGGCTTTTTATCGTTGTAAATGTTCCCCAATTCGTAATGTGCGCCCGCCAGTTTCGGATTGGCCGCGAGGGCGTTTTCGTAATCGGCGATTGCGGCGTCGGGATTATTATTTTCGAGATCCTGCTGCGCTTGTTTGTAATAGGGATTGCTGGGGCCGTCGTACTGGGCCGCGCCCTTGTTGGCGACATCGCAACCGACCAGAGTGAGGGAAGCCGTTAGAATAAGGCAAATGCTACGTAACATGTGGAATAGAGTAACAAGCACGCCCCATCGTGCAAGATCAACTCTCCATTTTACGCCCTCGGATTATAATTAAATTAAGGTAAGCAAAGTTTAAAGAAGTTGCATGCCGCCGATTCCGGGCAACCTTCTAGGATGAAAACAAATCATTTTTTCTTCTCAGGCTGGGCCGGGCTGGTGGCTGCTTGTTCCCTGCTGCTGATTTCCGGAACGACTTGGGCACAAAATTCGGGCAGTAACGTCACCGAGGCTTTTCAAGTTGCGCGACAGGCCGTGAAACCGGAGATTCAGACCAAGGTTGTTTCTCTTTATGGCGTCGGCACAGCCGAAGCGATCCAGAAATGGTATGTCATTTTTTATGATCCCGCCGTGCCGTCCCATGGCCGGGCTGTGCTGGTGGAAAATAGCAAGATTACCAAAACCTATCCGGCAAATGGCGGGACAACTTATGCTGCCGACCTGACCTTCGATCCTTCCCGGATTACCAGCGAAGGGCCGGTATTGAGTGCCGCCCAGGATTACGCCGCCAAGCATCATATCACGTACGATTCGGTTCATGCCCTGCTTAAACAGACAAGCGGCGACAAGCCTTTCCGCTGGAGGGTGGAATTAATTCACGACGGTCAAAGCCGGGGCTTTGTTCTTGTGAACGCCCTGGACGGTACCGTGGTTGCTTATACAGCGGCATCATCCGGTTCTGCGAAATCTTCCAGTGACAGTGGCGACAAAGGTTTGGGCCGTGACATTAAAAAAACTTTTCTGGGCGTGGGTGGTGACCTGGAAGAATTCTTCACCGGCGACCGAACAGTGGATCGATAATTTCCTGCGGATTTCTCCTCATGGCCTCCGCGTCAATGCAGTCGAGGTCATGAGGATGCGGGAAAATCAGTTCCTGTGCTTACTGCCCGTGCGCGGAATTGTATTCGAGTTCCCTTTGCACCTCTTCAGGCAATGTGGAGATGGGAATACGCGCTCCACCATCGGCGTAAATAATCGTCACATAGCCCTCCTGAATTTTTTCAACCTTTACGTCCTGGTAGGTTTTGCCATCCGTAGTCACCCAAGTCCAATGATCCTTTGCAGGTAAAATGGAACGGGGACGCCCCACGACGGGGACGGGATTTCCGGGCGCATTTGTTGAAAGAACCGCCATCGGGGCTGGAACTGGGACTGGAGCCGGGTTGGGGTTCGGCGATGCAGGGGGGGCCGTATCAGAACTCGCTTTTTCCGGTTGGCCCAATCCCACCAACTGTTTGAGCGATTCCAGGTTGAGAGATTTTAGATCAAACGACCGGATGCTTTCCTGATGGGTATAGGCCAGATAGCCGAGACCGGCTAAAATCAATAGTACGAGGAAAAAATCTTTGACCCACGTTGAATTCTCATCGTCGCTGTCACGTCGTTTTTTCATGGGATTCATTGTCCACTTCCCGCTGCGTTGGGAAAGTCTTTCCGAAACAATAAAAAAGCCGCCGACCCGGAGATCGACGGCTTTTTTGATGGTTAACTAAGAAGTTATTTCTTGTCGGTCGAGGCGGGGGTGCTGGCAGGCGTTGTTACAGGAGCCGGTTCAGTCTTCGCGGCCTTGGAGTTCAACGAGGCAGCCGTCATCTTGCCGGCATCATCGGTGCGGTAGGAACCGCTGACTTTATCACCCACGGAAAAATCGGCCAGAGTGGCGGGTTTACCGTCTTTCTTAACCTTGGTCGTGGAAGCGATGGCGATGGTCTTCTCAGTATCCTTGGTGGATTTTTGAGTGGCGACGGTGATCGTGCTCGCGGCGGTATCAACGGCCGTCAAGGTACCCCTGAATTCGGTCGGCTTGGCCGGTTTTGGAGCGGGAGCAGGCGCCGTCGTGGTGGTCGCAGGCGAGTTGGTTTGGGCCTGGAGGGTAGTGGGGGCGCTGGCCAAAGCGAGACCCAGAATGGCCGCAAGGGCCGGGGTGAGTAGAGTAATTTTCATAGATGAGTAAGGTATTGTCCCAGCTTCGACGCATAGCGCAATAAATAGCTTCAACTTTTTTTAAAAATGTTTCGCCGTGCTCTCATGGCAGCGCATTGACGGTCTAAAATCCGTTCCCTATGCTTCATAACAAGGAGACTTCAATTTATGAAAATCACAGTTGTCGGAGCAGGTTTTGTAGGCGCCACCACGGCACAGCGTTTGGCGGAAAAAGAACTCGGGGACGTTGTCCTTCACGATATCGTCGAGGGAATGCCCCAGGGCAAGGCGCTCGATATGATGCAGTCGGCCTGCCTGGAGGGCTATGATAGCGAGGTCAAAGGCACCAATGACCCTGCCGATTACGCCGGTTCCGATATTGTGGTGATTACGAGCGGCCTGGCCCGGCAACCCGGCATGAGTCGCGATGATCTCCTGCTCAAAAATGCCGAGATCGTCGGTGGTGTGGCCGATAACGTGAAAAAATATGCCCCGGACGCCATCGTGATCGTGGTGAGCAATCCGCTTGATGTGATGACCTATCTCGTCAGTGCAAAAACAGGTTTGCCGAAAAGCCGCGTGATGGGCATGGCGGGCGTGCTCGACTCGGCGCGGTTCCGCTGTTTCATTGCCATGGAATTGGGCGTTTCGCATCGTGATGTCGAGGCGATGGTGCTCGGTGGTCACGGTGACGACATGGTGCCGCTGGCCCGTTATTGCACGGTGTCCGGCATCGGGATCGAAGCGTTGCTTCCGAAGGAAAAGATCGACGCGATGATTACCCGCACCCGCAACGGTGGCGCGGAAATCGTGAAGCTTTTGCAAAAGGGAAGCGCTTATTATGCGCCTTCCGCCGCAGTGGCGCAGATGGTTCAGAGCATGGTGCGCGATGAGAAGCGTATCCTGCCTGTTGCCGCATGGTGCACCGGTCAATACGGCATCAAGGATCAGTTCGTCGGTGTACCCGTGCAACTGGGTCGCAAAGGCGTCGAAAAGATTATCGAGCTTAAGCTGACCGATGAGGAATTGAAGCAGCTCCAGGCCAGCGCCAGCCACGTCGCCGAAAGTGTCGGCAAGCTGAAGCTGTAAGCCAGCTTGACAAGTGATATCATTGATAGCACTTTGCAGACATGGCCCAGCTTATCGTCCGCAACATCGAGGAATCTGTCGTCCGTAAATTAAAGCGGAAGGCCGCCGAGGACGGCGTGTCGATGGAAGAGGAGCATCGCCGTATTTTGCGCAGTTCGCTCACCGGAAAATCCCAACTTCCCAAAATGAACTTTAAGGAATTTCTGCTGACGATGCCCAATGTGGGCGATGACGCGGATTTCGAACGCCCACGGGACATGCCTCGCGAAGTCGATCTCTCCTAAAGCTCATCCATGGGCTTTTTACTCGATACCAATGTCGTCTCGGAATTGCGCAAGATCGAACGGTGTTCACGTTCGGTGCGGAATTGGTTTGAGGCCACTCCTGCGGAGGAACTTTTTACCAGCGTGCTTGTCATGGGTGAAATCCGACGTGGTGTCGAAATATGCCGAATCAGGGATGTTGCCACGGCACTCGTCTTGGAAAAATGGCTGCACGAAGTGGAGGCCATTTATGACCAGCGCATCCTGCCCGTCACGGGTGAGATTTGCGATATCTGGGGAGGGTTGTCGATCAACGCGCGCTTGCCCGCCGTGGATGGCCTTCTCGCTGCCACCGCGCTGCACCATCGACTGACGCTGGTCACCAGCAATAAGCCGGATGTTGAGCGTTCCGGCGTCGATTGTTTAAATCCGTTTGTTGAACAATAAGAATGCCCGCAAAATACAAATCCGTCAGCGAGGGGTTGGACGCGGCTCATGTGGCGCAGGCCGAGCGCCATCTCTTTCTGTGTCTCGGCCCCAATTGCGCGCCGCTCGATGAAGGCCAGGTTGTCTGGGATTACCTTAAGAAGCGATGCGCTGAATTGAATCTTCCCGTGATGCGGACGAAGGCCAGTTGCTTTCGCATCTGTGTCGGCGGCCCGTGGCTCCTGATTTATCCCGAAGGCACCTGGTACGGCGGAATGACGGTGGAGCGCTGCGAGCGGATTCTACAAGAGCACGTCATCGCAGGCCAACCCGTGACCGAATGGATCACGCAGACGCAGCCGTTGTGTGTGAGGAAGACAGACTAAGGCTGATTTACTTTGCTGGCGGTTATGATCACGCCAATTCTTACCGGAGGAGCAGTTATTGACGGAATGCTGGGGACTCCTTTTTTCAAGCCTATCATTTCATCCAGGCCGGGGGAATTCGTCCGCACCCACAAGCCCTGTGGCTTTCCATCGGCCAGAGCCAGCTTCTTGGAAGCTCCGGCACTCACATTGAAGATGGGCGATTCTTCACCAGAACCAGACGGCTTTTCGAGCCATCCCGCAAACATGGTGATCTCGTCAGTATAACCAAGCGAAATTTTGCCATCGGCAGAGAGCGAGGGAAGTATCGTCGCCGTGATGCCACATTTCCGGTCATTCGTTTTTCCAGACGGAATAAATTTACCATTATTATCCCGAACGAATTTATCGGGGTAAGAAAACGGCTTAAGAACCTGGATAACGGCCTTGCAATTAACTTTCGTATATACCGCCGGGTACGCTAAAATGCGAAAGGTTCCAAGCTGACGAAAGAACGAAATATCACCTTTTTTTAATGCCACCTCAGTGGCATCGGGTTTCTGCGCATAGGTCTTTTCGTCAATTTCAAAGTATTCCATTTGAGTATAAAACGTTGTTTTAGCCGGATCAGGCGGATTGATTGGAACCATACTCGCGTCGTCTGCCACAAGATGGGTCATTCCATTAGCAGCGGTTGATTCCGCCGTCGCTGGTTGGTCGGTAGGCCGGACGCCTGCGGAAGAGGTTATCTGTTCCGCGTGCATAAATACGGCGAGTCGGGATGGCGACTTGGATTTTATCATCTCATCCAACGACGCAGGCCATCTCCCAGATCGGGCCCAGTTTTTTATCGAGCCATCCGTTGCACTAACCCAAAAGCCATGCTCTTTTCCCGGTGCCATCTTCCAATTCTTGTCCTTGAAAGTGGTGACACGGAATTCAGGCTTCGGATAGCGGTCGGAACTCGAGGCCAATTTATCGTACCCGAGCATCTCGGTTACCTGGAATGACGAATCGAGCAGAATGCCGCCTTGGGGAGAAACTGAGGAGGTAAAGTCGGCATTGACGCCGATAAACACGGCATTGGCAGTTAACGTGGTGGTGGGGGCCACTCCATCCTTCTTTTCAGTCGAGACTGAGCAGCTAACGTAAGAGAAGACTTTACCATTGGAGAACCACCCCGGCTTTCCCACCGCCAACCTGACTTTGGCATTGGGAACCACGGCAACGCCCTCCCGGTTATCGAAAAAATGAACATCACCATTTTTGACCGCTTTATCCATCGCCTGGGCCTGTTGCTCGTACATCTTTTTTTCGATTTCCACGAAGGTCACGCCCATGTCGATCCGAGGTCCCGGCCCTGATGGCGCAGGCGACATTCTCACGGCTGGAGCGGGAACCGGAGCCGCACCCACATCGTGCTGCACAAGATGAGCCGTTATGAAGAGCGCAAGTCGGTTGGGTGATTTTTTTAGATCGGATAACTTTAGTTTGTCGCCGGTACCGTTCATCAAGCCTATCAAACTATAATTGTATCTGAGGTTGGCATCATTAATCCAAAAAGCCCACTTGTCGCTTGATGCATTACGTGTGGAATTACCATTGACGTAAAAATGGGGTTCTGGTTCCTCCGCGCCATTCAAGACTCCGATGACCTTGGTTTTCCATGTAAGCCGAATCTTACCGTCCGCAGAAAGAGATGGCGTGATCATGGCCTCGACTCCGACATTCATATCGTGAATTGGGGATGAGGCTTTTTTATTGGAGTCTCCATCGTCTTCAATCGAATACTTTTTTGTAAGTCCGATACTTGCTTTTATACCGCAGTCCGTGGTCACGCTTGGAGCTGATAATAATGAAGCTCCCGGCATATTATAAAAGATAGTCATATTACCGTTTTTTACGGCCTCATCGATTACCTTGGTTTTTTGCAAATAAGTTTTTTCATCGATTTCGACCAATTTGAAGCTGAGTTTTATTTGTGGCTCCGATGCGTTTGTGGCAATAATTGATTCAGGCATTACGGGCTTGTCCTCGGCCTGAATATTGGCGGCAACGAAGAGCCAACCAAGGGAGAAGGCGAGGATGAGGCCGGTGAAGCCAGTAGTTCGGCTTGCCGGACGGCGATTGAGGGAGGGATCGAGGATCGCCCGAATGCGTTCTCCGAGATGCGAGGGGGACGCCATGGCCAGGGCTCCGTTTTGCCAGTGAATGCTTCGCATCTGCCGTGCCGTGAAAACAATAAGGTCGGCATAATCGGTGGCCCGGAAATTTTGATTCAGCACCAGGTCGTCGCAGGCGTTCTCGCGTTCACGCCGCAGTCGAGCCAGTGCGAGCCAGACCATCGGATGCCACCAGTAAAGGATGCGCAGAAGCCAGTGGAGAGGGAGTATCCAGGCGTCACCACGCTTGAAGTGGGCGAGTTCGTGGCAGAGAACCATCGACAAACGTTTCGCTGGCCATTTGTGCGCTTCGACCGGAAGAATGATCGCGGGTCGCAACCAGCCAGCCAGCATCGGAACCGTCACTTGATCGGAAATAAAAATCGGAGGCATCCCCTTCTTCCCGGCAAAAGTCTGCGCCTGATCAAGTGCCTCGTTGGATAGGGGCGTTTGCACGACCTGACGTCGAACTTTCCACCATGACCAACCTACGCGTCCCAAGATCATGATTTGCACCAACATGCCTGCACCCAGCAGCGTACCCAAGCCATTGACGTACGTAAGCAATTCCCATGGAGAAAATTTGCTCTCAATAGCGGAAGAAGAAAGAGGCACGTTCGAATTTCTGCCTTCTTCCAAAACAGGGCTGACTACTTTTTGAACAACCATGACTTCCGCCTGTTGCGGAAAGGGAATCTTCCATGAAATTTTTGGACTTAAGAGCAAACCGACCGGTATCAACGCCACAACGAGCAAGCCCAGAAGCATCACCAAGTGACGTTCTGAGGCCGAGGCCCGACTCATCACGAAAAGTAAAACAAAAATAACCGCCAAAATGAGCGAACTGCGCAGAGCGACATCGGTCAGGAAGGAGATGAGATCGGGCATAATTTTTAGGTTAGCGGCCCGCCTTGCGAGCCTCGTTGATTTTGGCGGCCAGGAGGTCGAGTTCCTCCCGGCTGATTTTATCTGTGCTTGTATCGAGGAGAGCGGCGACAAGCTGTTCGCGTGAACCGTGAAAAAGATTATCGAGAACTTGCTTGAGGATCGACTGGCGCGCCTTGCCGGGGGCAATCGTGGGTTTGTAAACGTAACGCGGCCCGTCACTTTTATGGGTGAGAACGCCCTTTTCTTCCATGACGCGCAAGAGGGCACGTACGGCGGAGTAACTAGGTGCTTCCGGCAAGCGGCCTCGAATATCTGAAGCGCTCGCCTCGCCAAGAGAAAGGAGAATATCAATTACTTGCCGTTCTCGTCGGCTCAATTTTTGTTCCCAGGAAATTTTCTTCATGCTGGTTTTCCAGCACAGTGCTGATAAAACAGCATATCGTCAAGATTTTTTTAAAATCATCACCTAACTCAAGCTTTATAACGAAAGCATTCGGCGGCGTGATCGTTGACCATGCCGACGGCTTGCATGAAGGCGTAGCAGATGGTGGGGCCAACGAAACGGAAGCCGCGCTTTTTCAGGTCTTTGCTCATCGTTTCAGACTCGGACGTTTGAGCAGGGAGTTGCTTATGGTTTTCCCGTCGCATTCGCTTGGGTTCCCCCGACACGAATGACCAGATGTAACGGTCGAAGCTTCCGTATTCTTTTTGAACATGGAGGAAGGCCTGGGCATTGGCAACGGTGGCGGCAATTTTCAGCCGATTGCGGATGATGCCGGGATTCTTTAGTAGCGTGGCCATTTTCTTTTTGTCGTATCGCGCGATTTTTTTCGCGTTAAAGCGGTCGAAGGCCTCGCGATACCCTTCGCGCCGCTTGAGAATCGTCAGCCAGCTAAGTCCCGCCTGCGCGCCTTCGAGAATCAGCATCTCGAAGAGCCGGGTGTCGTCGTGAAGCGGCACTCCCCATTCCTCGTCGTGGTACCGGATATAAAGAGGATCGGAGAGGCACCAGGCACAACGGGTTTTCATGGAAAGAATATTGGAGGCTGTCATTCCGAGCGAAGTCGAGGAATCGGTATTTACTCCGAGGCAGAGTTTTTTCAAACCGATTCCTCAACTTCACCTCGATTAAGCATATTGCATGATCATAATCTTTCGACTCGGTTTCGTTCGGAATGACGGAAAGAAGGAAAAATTCCTTCCGTGCGCGACGGGCGGAATCACGCTAAAAGCAGATTGTGACCGAATCAGGCTTTCATCT
This sequence comes from Verrucomicrobiota bacterium, assembly GCA_013286145.1. GTDB lineage: Bacteria > Verrucomicrobiota > Verrucomicrobiia > Methylacidiphilales > UBA1321 > JABDGH01. Next base: position 1,292 of record JABDGH010000005.1, on the reverse strand, counting down.
AAACGGCCCGCTCGTGGTGCGCAGCCCGAACTGGCTGGGCGATGCCGTGATGGCTTTGCCCGCCGTGCGCAACTTGAAGACCATGCTGGTGCGCGATCCGCTGGTCGTTGCCGCACCGGAAAAACTGGCAGCGCTGTGGCAGGCGTGTCCCTTCGTCGATCAGGTTCTCGTCCTGACGCAGCCCAAAAATCTCCTGGCCACGGCACGTCAACTGCGGGCGGGGGAATTCGGTTCCGCGATACTGCTACCCAATTCGTTGCGCTCCGCTGCTGAAGCAAGACTGGCCGGGATTCCACAACGGATCGGTTACGCGCGGGGAGGACGCAAATTCCTGCTGACTTACGCTGTGCCGCTTCCGGCGCGTAATCCCGTCCGTTTACATCAAAAGTTTTATTATCTCGACCTGGTTACCGCCTTGGGCGGCCCCAGCGATGCCTCGATACCCGAATTACGGAAGGAGATTGTCACGCCTGCAACCGATTCACGCATAACCGTGGCAATTTGTCCGGGTGCCGAATATGGTCCCGCCAAGCGTTGGCCCGTCGAAAAATTTCTCGCGGTTGCGCGCCACTTCACCGCGAAGCACGAGGCGCGGATTATCCTGCTCGGAGCCGCTGGCGACGCATCTCTGGCGGCGGAATTAGCCGCGCAATTACCGGAAGCGGAGAATCGCGTGGGGAAAACTTCGCTGGAGGAATTCATGGCGGCACTGGCAAACGCACAGCTTGTGTTTTGCAACGACAGCGGCGCGATGCATGTGGCATCCGTGCTGGACGTGCCAACCGTCGCCATCTTCGGCTCGACTGAACCGCAACTCACCGGCCCGCTCGGATCGCGAACGCAAGTGCTGCGGCATCATGTGCCGTGCAGCCCCTGTTTCCTGCGCGAATGTCCGATCGATTTCGCGTGCATGACAAGCATCATGCCCGAGATGGTTATCGAGGCGGGGGAGGCGATGCTGAAATGAAAATCTCCGCGTGCATCATCACCTTGAACGAGGAACGCAACCTGCCGCGCTGCCTGAAGAGCATTGCGCCATTGGTGGATGAAATTCTCGTGGTCGATTCGAAAAGCACCGATGCGACGGTTAAAATCGCCAGTGAATTTGGCGCGCGTGTGGTGCAGCAGGAATGGCTCGGGTATGTGGGCCAGAAAAATTTCGCGCTCGATCAAGCCTTACATTCATGGGTGCTGAGCATCGACGCCGACGAGGAAGTTTCACCGGAACTGGCAGAGGCGATTACCCGCGTGAAGACCGATTCTGCCGCCGATTCACCCGATGCACCGAATGG
>JABDGH010000004.1:1540-73629 GCA_013286145.1 Verrucomicrobiota bacterium | reverse complement strand
ACTGGTTATCGCCGGAGGTGTTTTCGTGCTGGAAGCCGGCTCGGTGCTACTGCAGGTCGCCTCATTCAAGCTGACGGGCAAAAGGATTTTTGCCATGTCGCCACTGCATCACCACTTTGAACTCAAGGGCTGGAATGAAACGACCGTCACGGTGCGGTTCTGGATTTTGAGCATCGTGGCGTCGCTGATGGCGCTGGCCACCTTGAAATTAAGGTAAAAACAAAATGAAAAATTATGGATGTGAACGGAAAACGAGTCGTGGTGCTCGGATTGGGAATTAGCGGTATGGAAGCAGCAAAATTTCTTCAGGAAAAAGGCGCGCAAGTCACGGTGCGGGATAACTCGGCGGATAACGCCGGGGTGATCGCGCGCGCGGAGGCATTGCGTCAGCATGGGGTGAAAGTGGAGACGGGTGCGGAGGTTAAATCGACCGCGCGATTCGATTTCGGTGTGCTCAGTCCCGGGATCAATCCCAATGTCCCACTGGTGCAAACGCTGCGCCAGGCGGGTCTCCCGATGTTTGGTGAATTGGAAATGGCTTATCGTTTTTGCGAATGCCCGATCGTGGCCATTACGGGCACGAACGGCAAGACGACCACCACGGAATTGATCAATGCGGTGCTGGCTGCTGGCGGCAAACGGACGATGGCTTCGGGTAATATCGGAACGGCTTTTTCCGCGGCGGTGCGTGATAGCGCGAATCTCGATGTGATGGTGCTTGAGGTCAGTTCATTCCAGCTCGAGCACATCGTCGATTTTCGTCCACGCATCAGCGTGCATCTCAACCTGACGCCCGATCATCTCGACCGCTATGGCTCGATGGAAGAATATGAAGTGGCGAAATGGCAGATTTTCCGGAATCAATTGGCGGAGGACTACGCAATTGTGAATGTGAATTTGCGCCTGCCCGCATTGGCGGCTCGCAAAATAACTTTCAGCGCGACCGGGGTGGCAGCGGATTATCAATTGATCGATGGCTGGCTTGTGGCGCGTGGCGAGCAGGTGCTGGAGCAAAGTCGCACCAGCTTGATCGGGCAACACAACGCGGAAAACATGCTCGCGGCTCTGGCCGTGGCGGATCTCTATAATGTTTCGCGGGATGTGGCCATCATGGCTCTGTGCCAATACCGGCCATTGCCGCATCGCTGTGAAAAGGTCGCGGAAATCGACGGTGTCCTTTTTCTGAACGACTCGAAGGCCACGAATATCGATGCGCTGGAAAAGGCGCTGATTGCCATGCAAAGGCCTGTTGTCCTGTTGGCGGGCGGCAAGGACAAGGGGCTCGATTTCACGGGTCTGCGAGCTTTGCTGCGTGAGAAAGTGAAAGGCGTTGTGTTGATCGGCCAGATGTCGGAGAAACTTTTCGATGTCTGGAATTCAGCCGTGCCGTGCATTTTGGCCACGACCTTGACCGATGCTGTTGACCAGAGCCACAAGCTGGCGAAATCGGGTGACGTGGTGCTTTTTTCTCCCGGCTGTTCGAGTTACGACATGTTCAAAAGTTTCGAGGACCGGGGCGATCAATTCCGTGAACTGGTCAAAGCCAAAACCAATCAATCTTAAAAATTTCAATCCCAAACATCCACCACCAACCAACTAGAGAAAGAGAGAAAACCATGGAAAACAACGATAGTAACATCAAGCCGCAACAGACCGGCGGCTTAAAACTCATGACGGTCTTTATCGCCGTACTGGCATTGCACGTCGTGGTCATCGGCGGGTTCACCGTCTATCACCTGATGAGCGGCGGAAGCAGCGATGCAGATATGCTGGCGGACAAAACCCATAAGGGAACGAAGGCAGTGTCGGATGCCGCGATGCCCCCGGAAAGCCCATTGCCGGATGCAAGCGCGACGACGGCATCGACGGTTCCTACCGATCCGACCAACGCCCAGGCCAACAATACGATGTCTCCCACTCCTACGGACAACAGCGTGACGGCGATGGAAACAGGCCCGATTGCATCCACTTCTGTAACGCCGACTCCAACATCGAGAGGTCCCGTGATAACTCCACCCGCAGTGCCTGCCAAGTCAGTGGCAAGTTCAGCGCCAGTTATTGCACCTACGCCTGAAATTCAACCTATGGCCACGAGCAACGGCGCTCCTTACGTGGTGAAGTCCGGCGATTCATTAGCCAAAATCGCGCGGCAACACGGCACGAGTGTGGCGAAATTGAAGGCGGCCAATAGTCTTAGCAACGATATGCTGCACATCGGCCAGAAGATGGTCATTCCGGCCAAGACGCAAATTGCTGCGGTAGCACCCGTACCGGCACCGAACACCGATATTGCTGGAAGTACCCCGGTGCTGGGTGATTCAACTTCTACTACGGCCTTGAGTGCTCCTGCTCCTGCAATGAAAACTCCCACGAAGAAAATAGCGCTCACTCAGCCGTCTTCCGCACCCGCAGTCGCCGGACGCGGTCACACCTATACGGTGATGAAAGGTGATACGCTGACGAGGATTGCCCATAAGTTTAAGACCACCCCGACGGCGATCATGGCAGCGAATAACCTGACGGATGCGACGAAGCTGGGCATCGGTAAGAAGCTCAAGATTCCAACCCTGGAATCACGGAGCGCGAAGAACAACGAACCTTCAGAGCAGCCCAGCCCGGTGCAGGCGAAGGGCGAAACAACGGCTCAGTTGGCGAACTTCATACAATAAGGAGTCCAATTCATGATGATAAAAACCATCAATATCACGCTGGGCATTCTGGTTGCGTTGAGCATCTGGTGCGCTGCCGTGATGATGGCGGTGTTGATACTCCATCTGTTTATCGCGGGTGGCTTCACCGTTTATCATTTGATGCATTCCTAGGGAGATTCGAATCATGTTCATGCAACGAAACGTCGCTTATTTGCTGCTGATCACCATGCTGGGGCTGATTGCTCTCGGCCTGGTGATGCTTTCCAGTACGAGCTCCGTTTTTGCGCAAGCAGACATGAACAAGGTTTACGATAACCTGCATAAACAATGCGTGTGGCTCATCATCGGTGGAATCGCTTGCGTTTTTTTCTCTCGCTACGATTACCAAAAGCTGTTGCGTTACGCACCTTGGTTGGTGGGAATCGCCTGTGCGATGCTGGTGCTTTGCCTGGTTGTCGGCCACATAAGCCACGGATCGCCCCGCTGGTTGAAAATAAAAGGCTTAACCTATCAGCCTTCGGAATTCGCAAAACTGGCCCTGATCTTTTTCCTTTCGTGGTGGATGGGGAAAAATCAGCGCCATGCGTCTGAATTTTTGAAAGGCTTTTTTTGGCCGATTGTTTGCACCACTCCCATACTCCTCTTGATGGTCAAGCAGGAGGATTTTGGGACAACCGCCATCATGTTGGCGATTGTGGTGGTAATCATGTTCTGTGCGGGAACCAGGCTGCTCTACCTTGTTCCCGTTCCAATTCTCGGCTTTGCGGGAATTGTAATTATCAGCATGTTCAAGCCGGAACGCATGGGGCGTTGGACGGCCTTTTTGCATCCTGAAAATACTTCTGATCCGAAAGTATGGCAGCAGTTACAGGCGCTGATTGCTCTCGGTTCCGGCGGACTTTGGGGCCGTGGCCTGGGAAACAGTCTCCAGAAAATGTACTGGCTTCCCGAGGTTCATACCGACTTTGTATTCCCCATCATCGGCGAGGAACTGGGCATGTGTGTGACGCTTGGCGTTGTCCTGACTTTTCTTCTTCTCATGCTTTGCAGTGGATGGATCACGGTTCATGCGCCCGATCCCGCCGGCGTGTTGTTGGGTACTGGCATCACGGTGATGATTGCACTTCAGGCGATGATGAATCTTGCGGTGGTGACATCGCTCATGCCCTGCAAAGGCATACCTCTACCTTTTATCAGCTACGGCGGATCGAACCTCCTGACCTGTCTCGCCGCCATCGGCATTCTTTTCAATATGCATCGGCAAGGTGTCTATCAGACGCAAAACACCCCGACGCTCGTGTCCAAACCCTACAGCGTGAGAATGTGAGATCATACCAATGAAAATCGCCATCGCTTGCGGAGGAACAGGAGGCCATCTCTTTCCGGGATTGGCCGTTGCGGAAGAGTTGCGCCAACGCGGACACGACACGCTGCTTCTCGTTTCACCGAAACAAATCGATGCCATTGCGCTCAAGGGTGCCAACGAACAGCAATCCCATGCCTTGCCGGGAATCGGCTGGCCGGGATTTCTCTCGCCGCGTATTTTCTCTTTCGGGCTGAATCTCCTGAGCAGTTGGCGCGAGTGCGGCCAGGTCTATCGCGATTTTCAACCGACTGCCGTGGTCGGAATGGGCGGATTTACCAGTGCCATACCGTTGATGCTGGGACGAAGACTTCATTTACCCACGCTGATCCACGAGTCGAATGCCATCCCGGGCCGGGTAACCCGCATGATCGCGCCGTGGGTAAACAAGACACTGCTTGGTTTCGATGGATGCGCAAATTATCTTCGCCGGGCACATTGCGTGGTAACCGGTACTCCGGTGCGCCGCGGCCTGGAACGGATTGATCGTGCGGTTGCGGCGGAAAGATTTGGTTTGAATCCAGCATTGCCGATCGTTCTGATCATGGGCGGAAGTCAGGGCGCTCATGGCATCAATGAACTCGTGTTGAAGACACTGCCGATGTGGCAGAATCAGCGCGACGATGTGCAGTTTATTCACCTCACCGGCCAGGCCGATGCCAATATCGCGGAGATCAATTATCGTCGCCAGCGGCTCATCGCCGTGGTGCAGGCGTTCTCGACGGAAATGGAACATTTCTATAGCCTCGCTGATGTGGTTATCAGCCGTTCAGGAGCCGCTTCACTTACGGAATTAAGTCATTACGGATTGCCTGCGATCCTGGTTCCTTATCCGGCGGCGGCGGACGATCACCAGTCTTACAATGCGCGCATTTTCGAGCGGGCAGGCGCGGCGCGAATCCTGGTTGAAAACAAGGCAACCCCTGAAATTTTGCACCAAATGGTCGTCGAGTTATTGACCGATGCCAAACTGCGTCAAGGGATGGTCAAGGCGGCGCAGGGATTGGCCGGGGAAGATGCGGCCAAACGCGTGGCCGAGGAGATTGAAGCTTCATGCAACCGGAATTGAAACAACGTATCGAGCGCCTGCTGAAGGATGGTCCGCAAAGGATACATCTTATTGGCGTGTGCGGTAGCGGGATGAGCGGCCTGGCCCGATTGCTCCTTGCGCAGGGGCATCAGCTTTCCGGTTCTGATTTGATACCGGTGGAACAAGCTTCCAACTACATCCCGGAGGGTGTGCGTTACTTTGATCGTCATCAGGCCTCGAACGTGGATGGCGTGACATTGGTGGTTTTTTCCTCGGCCATCGCTGCGGAAAATCCAGAGCGCAAAGCTGCCGTCGAGCAAAATATTCTTTGCGTTCGGCGCGCGGAATGCCTCGTGATCCTGGCCGATACCAAGAGCACATATGTTGTGGCGGGCAGTCACGGCAAGACGACGACTTCCTCGATGCTCACATACGTCTTGCGTCAGGCCGACATGAATCCTTCCCATTACATCGGAGCGCAGGTGCCGTTGCTTGGGGTCAACGCGGCATGGACGGATGGCGCGCCCTTTGTGGTGGAGGCGGATGAGAGTGACGGCACGCTGGCTCTTTTCGCTCCTCAGGCAAGCCTGATTTTGAATATAGAGGAGGAGCATCTCGATTTTTATCATAATATCGAGGAGATCGTCATGGTTTTCGCCTTGTTGTGCGAACGGACGCGCGGCCCAATCATTTATTGTGCCGATGACAAAAACAGCATGTTGCTTTGTTCGCATTGCGAACAGGCGGTGAGTTATGGCATGTCAGAACTGGCGACCTATCGTGCGCTCGATGTGCGGTTGCAAAATTTCTCGTCAAGATTCACGGTTTTGAAGCGGGGCCAGCTGTTGGGTGAGGTGGCCTTGGAAATTCCCGGCGCTCAAAATGTGAGTAATGCGCTTGGGGTGATTGCGCTTGCAACTGAACTTGGCATTGCGTGGAACCAGATCGTCAGCGCCCTGGCGGAATTTCGCGGTGCCGCCCGGCGTTTTGAAGTGAAGTATCACTCGGTCGATTACATGGTGGTGGATGATTACGCGCATCATCCCACCGAAGTTAAGGCTACCCTGGCCGCCGCGCGCAATAGTGGTTGGAAGCGCGTGCTGGCTCTCTTTCAACCGCATCGTTATTCGCGAACCAAGGCGTTCCTCAACGAGTTCGCCGGTGCCTTTCACGACGCAACGGAAGTTTTTATCACTGAAATTTATGCAGCGAGTGAAACGCCACTGGAGGGTGTAACTGGTGAGAGCGTGGTCGAGGCGGTGCGCGCCAATCAACATCTTAAAGTTCATTTTGAGCCGACGCTGGGTCGTTTGCGCTCTGCGGTGAATGCCGTTCTTGAACCGGGTGATTTGGTGATCACACTGGGCGCGGGAGATATTCATCGTGTCGCCCAGTACCTGGCCCAGGGCCTGACGTGGCACACGGAATTGAAAGGATTTTTGAAATCCGAAAGCGTTCTTAAACGCGATGAGCCATTGCATAAACACACGACGATGCGTATCGGTGGTCCGGCCCAACTTTGGTTCGAGCCGACAGATGAGGAAGATCTCAAAGTGGGTCTTCGCTTTGCGCACGACCGGGGAATCCCAGTCACATTCATCGGACGCGGAAGCAATCTGCTTATTCGTGAGGGAGGCATTCTCGGACTTTGCGTTCACCTGGGCCGGCCTTACTTCAATCGGATCGAAGTGGAAAACGAATATGTCACCGTTGGGGCTGGCGCACGACTCAAGCAGATTGTGGCAGATGCTCGCAAGCACGACCTGGGTGGCTTTGAATTTATGGAGGGCATTCCCGGCAACATGGGCGGCGCGTTGCGGATGAACGCGGGAGCCATGCAGGGCTGGACCATGGAAGTGGTCGAAAGCGTCCGTAGTATCGATTTACTCGGCCATGTTCACGACGTGAAAAAAGCGGACATGGAGATTCATTACCGCAACGTTCCTCATTTCCAAACGCACATCGCGGTTTCCGCGCGGTTGAAAGGTACGCCTAGTTCCAGGGAGGAGATCAACGAGAAATTGAAAGCCTATTCAGGCAAGCGCTGGACTTCCCAACCTGCTGCGCCGAGTGCTGGTTGCATTTTCAAAAATCCCGGGCCAATTCCAGCAGGTCAGTTGATCGAAGAAATGGGGCTTAAGAATCTTTCCGTGGGTTCGGCGCGTGTTTCGGAAGTTCACGGAAATTTTATTGTCAACGACGGAGGCGCCACTGCTGATGATGTGTTGCAGCTCATTGCACTGATCCAGAGCCGTGCCCGCGAAACACGCCAGATTGATTTGCACACCGAAGTCATCGTGCTGGGAGAGGAACATTAAGAAAATGAGCGATAAACCCCACCGCATCGCTGTGCTGAAAGGCGGAACTTCCGCCGAGCGTGAGGTCTCATTACGCTCCGGTGCTGCTGCTGCGACGGCTTTGCGCGAAGCCGGGTACGAGGTTAATGAAGTCGTGGTGGAAGATGCCAATTTTGTCGTGCCAGCGGGAACCGATCTCGCTTTTCTGGCCTTGCACGGAACCTTTGGCGAAGACGGTCAGGTTCAGGAAATTCTGACGACGCGTGGCATTCCTTACACAGGTGCCAATGCGGAAGTAAGTCGCATCGCCTTCGACAAGGAAAGAACCAAGGAAAAATTTCGGCAGCATGGTGTTCCCACGCCCGAAGGACAATTGGTTCGGCGGTTGGAGGAGATCACCTTGCCGCTGCCGCTTTTCATCAAGCCGAATGAGCAAGGTTCGAGCGTCGGGTCTCACCCCGTTTTGACCAGGGAAAATTTGGCATCTGCGCTCGCCGATGCACTCAAGTTTGATTCCGCTGCGCTGGTTGAACGATATATCCAGGGACGCGAATTGACAGTGGGTGTCCTGGGTGGAGAGGCGCTTCCCATCATTGAAATTCATCCGCTCGATGGTTTCTACGATTACACGAACAAATATACCAAGGGCCGAACCGAATATTTTTGCCCGGCGATACTGCCTGAAGAAATCACGCAATTGATTCAGAAGCAGGCACTGGCTGCGCATCATGCGATTGGGAATGCAGTTTATTCCCGTGTCGATTTCCTGCTCGAAAAGGATCGAAATATCTACTGTCTTGAAGTCAATACCATCCCGGGAATGACCGCGACCAGTCTGCTTCCAAAAGCCGCGTCCGCCGTGGGCATCAGCTTTCCGGAACTTTGTCGTCGCATCGTTGAATTATCCTGGGCCTGCCGTCAGGAAGAAAGAAACACATGAACCGCCGCCTTCGCAATCGCACCCGTCAAAAACAGATCAACATTCTGCACACAACGACACGCAAGCGTCATTCGCGCAAACAGCTTACACAGGCGGCGACTTGGGGCGGCATTGTGCTGTTGATGATCGTGGCGGTGGGTGTTGGCCTCCATTTTGGAATCAATTTTGTGCTGGATCGGGTTCTTTACAGCAATCCGCTCTATAGTCTGAATAACATTAATATAGACCCCCCAAATCACTTTTCTCAGCGGATGATTCGCCAGGCCGCTGGTCTCGAGTTGGGAGAGAACCTCTGGACGTTGAATCTTCCCCAGATCACGCATGACCTGGAGAAACTCCCCTATGTTTCGAGTGCGAAAATTGAACGGCATTTTCCGGACGAAATCATTATTCATATTCATGAACGTGTCCCCGTTGCGAAGATTTTTGGTATGAACATCGATCACGGTACACGTGAAATGTTTTACCTGGATCGCGATTGCATCGTGCTGAAGCCCCGCGAAAACGAAGAGCTTCCCCTCCTGCCCGTGGTGACTGTCGGCCTTCCCAATCCCGAGTTGGAACCCGGTACGCGCCTTGAACAACGGGGCCTGGCATGTGCGCTGGAAATTCTCAAGGCCATGGATCACACACCGACACTCCACACCTCCATCGATATTCGTTCCATTGATCTCAGTCAGCCACTTTCAATCACGATGATGACTACACACGACATGGCGATCACGTTTCGGCTCGATAATATCGACGAGCAGATGAGACGTCTTCGACAGATTGTCGAGTACACGGAAAACCCGTTGCGGACGATCCGCACCGTCGATCTTACGCCTGACCAATACGTGCCAGTTAACTTCTACGAATAAGAAATCCAACACACCACACACACCATTATGTTCTGGGGAAAAACACGCAATATCGTTGTCGCACTTGAAGTAGGAAGCACCAAGGTTGCTGCTGCCGTGGGGGAAATTCGCCCCGACGGAACTCTCGCCCTGCTTGGGATTGGAGAGGGGAGCTCGGGGCAGGTTCGCAAATGCGAGATCGTCGATTTTGAAGTGGCCCAGGGTTGCATTCGTGACGCCTTGGCGGAAGCGGAACGCAAAACCGACGTGGTTGTTGCCGAGGTTTATCTCACCATTACAGGGGCGCATATCCGTTCTTCGAATACACGCGTCACCACGGTAATCAATCATGATGGCGACGAGATTACGCAGGAACATTTGCAGGAACTTCACGACATGGCGACAGCCCAGCCATTGCCTGCGGATCATGCGATTGTGCACCATCTCCTCCAGCATTATGTGCTTGATGATGGATCGACCACGGATAATCCAGTCGGACTTGCCTCGAAGCAACTCACCGCCCATTTCCATCAGGTCTATGGTCTGGCCACGCGACTCCAAACCACCATTCGTTGCGTGAAGGAACTCAGTATCGATGTCAAAAATTACGCATTGAGTTCGTATGCCACTGCCCAAGCGGTATTAAGCCGCAACCAAAAGCAGTTGGGGGCCATCGTTATCAATCTTGGTGGCGGCGTTTCGGATTACATCGCTTATCAAAAGGGTGCTGTCGTTCATACGGGGATTCTGGGAGTGGGTGGAGATCATCTGACCAACGACATCGTTTCCGGTCTTAAAATTCCCTATGCCAAGGCCGAGCAGTTGAAAAAAACGGAAGGTTCAGTGATTCTCAACCCTGCCGAGAAGGACGACCGCATCACGTTACCCGGCGCCTATAATTTTGAAGAGCGGCAAATCTACCGCGAATCGCTCAACACGATCATGCAGGCGCGGCAGGCGGAAATATTTGAGATCATCCTGGAGGATTTGCAAAACGCCTCCTTCTGGCCCGATTTTGCCGGAACGGTCTATGTTACAGGCGGTGCCTCGCAGGTTAACGGCTTGCTTGAACTTGCATCGCAGATTTTCCCTTGTCCGGTCGAGCTGGCTCATCAATTTCCTTTCGATGGCGATCAAAATTATGGACGCAGGCCGGATCTCAGCACACTCCTGGGGCTGTTGCATTATGCGCGTCAGGCGGAGCTTGAAGTTCCGGCTACACGAGGTTTTGCACGCGTCGGCCAGTCGCTGCGACGCGCGCTTGCCAGCATGAGACTTATCTAATGGGAGGATGAAAAAGTGATCGAATTCAAAAAAGACGGGCCTTTCTCGGAAAAAGCTGACCAGCTTTTTCCTGATCGCGTGCGCATCATCGGGTTGGGGCAGACAGGGGTCGCCGCATGTGACCAGATGGTTATGCATGGCCGGCCTTCGCAGGACATCTGGGTTTTCGATTCGGATCAGCAAACAATTGAGAGCTCGGTGGTGCCCAATCGTCATTTGCTCGGTCGCGATCTTGTGCATGGATTGGGTTGCGCGGGGGACATGGACTTGGCGCGCGAAATTGTCGCACTGGAAGAAAGTCAGCTAGTGAACGTCGTGGAGGGTTGTGATTTTCTTATTCTTATCCTCGGTCTTGCGGGTTCCACCGGTGTGGCGTTGGCCGAACATTTAATTCAATTGGGTCGCAAGACCGGCGCGAAAGTCATCGTGGCAGGGGTGCAGCCTTTTGCGTTTGAAGGCTGGGCCCGGCGCGAAAAATCGATTCAAGCCACTGCATCCTTGCGCCAGGAAGCCGATAGCGTCCTGGTTCTTTCCCAGGATCGGATCGTCGAAAATCCCGCTGCATCAAAAAATGTACGCCTTGGTTTTCATCTCATGCATCAATTGCTGGCGCAGACCGCGCAAGCGCTTGCGCAGATTGTCTGCAAGCGCGGTCTCATTCAACTTTCTTTTGCGGATGTGCGCAGTCTCTATGGCCGTTATATCGGTTCAGAAGTGCTGGAAAATTGCTGGGTGGCGCATGTGGAGGGGGACATCCACGATAGCACGGAAGACTTGATTCAGCAGTTACTCGCCTGTCCCATGCTAAGCGACGAATCGATCTGGAAACACGTCGATCACGCCATTGTCGCGGTCAACGGGACGCGTAATCTCGGCCTTTCCGATGTTCAGGAAATGGTCGGTGCGTTAAAGGATCATATCCCCGTCAACATTCCAATCGCCACCAGTGCGAGTCTCGATGAAGAAAGCCATGACAAGGTGCGCATGACCGTTCTGCTGGCCATGACCACTCCCGCCCTGGAGCCCTTGGTCGAAGAAGTGCCTGATAAACAACATTCTCCCAAGTCGGTGAAACCCATCGCCAAGACGACCGCATTGCCCGAAGTGGAAGCAAGGCTTGAGCCTCCGATGACGGATAAAAGCAAGCCGACGCGTTCACTCCCCGCTCCCCGTAAATCAAAACCCGCGCCCGCCGTGGTTGAGAATCACGCCATGGCTGAGACAGATCCATTGCCTGTTCCTGAAGTGGAAATTCCGCGATCTACCTCAGTGACAACCCAGCCCGGTCAACGTTTCATCGCCAAGCAGGAGGAAATGCAATTTGAAGGGCCCACACGCGGTCGCTTCGAGAAGACGCATGAAACCATGTATCGCGGTGAAAATCTCGATCAGCCCACCTTTCGCCGCCGTCGCCTGACGATCAGGCTTTAGACTTTATCCAAAATTTGCGCACCTTCATTGTCAGCCTTCAAGACGAGGACATGGGCGGGCAAAGCATGCTTTTGAGCCGCTTCCAGCATCGCAGAGGAAATAGTCTCCGTCTGATCCAAAGTCAGTGCCATTAAGGAAGAACCTGCGCCGCTGAGGAAACTTCCCAACGCGCCCGCTTCGCACGCCGCCGTCAGGATGTCGGCAAAACCGGGAATGAGCACCTGACGAAACGGCTGGTGCAGATGATCGACAAAAAGTCCGCGCAACGATGCGTAATCGTGGGTGCAAAAAGCCGCAGCGATCCTGGCGGCGCGCTGAACATTTTCCACCGCATGATGAAACGGGACTTCCTTCGGCAAAAGTCCACGGGCTGTCTCGGTCTTCAAGCGCAAGTCGGGCACCAGGGTCACAAACGAAAGTTCCGACTTCACCGTGACTCGTGTGTAGGCAAAGCCGTCCTCCGGCTTGTCCGTGGCATGGGAACAAACCGCAAACCCGCCGAGGAAAGAAGGCACCGCGTTGTCGGGATGACCTTCCAATTCGATCAGCAAATTCAGGATCTGTTCGCGCGTGACGGGGAACGACTCTTTAACGAGTTCCGCCAGCCCCATCAAGATTCCGAGACGCACTGTGACACTGCTGCCCATTCCCCGCGAAATCGGAATATCGCCATCAATGCGTGCTTCAAATCCGAACGGTTTGATTTTCCCGTTGGCGGCATACTGGAAAAAAGCCTTGGCCGTTTCCCCGATCATCCCTTCCGGCGGGATCGCGCCCTCCATGTGTGTGACCGTGGTCGTGTTGTAAAGATTCAGAGCCACGCCCAAGCAATCGAAACCGGGACCGAGATTGGAAGTGCTGGCGGGTACGCGAACATGAACTCGTGACAAGGACATGAAAGTTTTTATCTCATCCCCGCACAGGCGAACAGTCCAGAACTCTTATAAAAATAGACACCTGCACGGGAACGATTTCATAAAACCCCTTGCTAATGCGGGTGGATCAAGGGATATTGATGCTCCGCGCAACTTCCGGTGAGATGAAAGCCACAGTTTGGGAAGTGCGCCCACCTAATCGCGGGGTGGAGCAGCCCGGTAGCTCGTCAGGCTCATAACCTGAAGGCCGCAGGTTCAAATCCTGCCCCCGCAACCCTTTTCGTCGGGTTAATGCTGCGGCATTATGGAGATGCTGCCGCCGCGCCTGCAGCAGATGCGCGATCCGGAGTGTATATTTTAACCATCCTCGATTCTCCCGAGGGCGTGGCGTATTGGGTTGTTCCGGCGTAATAGACCGTCGCATTCCCATCTGCACTTGAGGGAAAGGTGTCACCCACGGCCAGGGGCGGTTTGACGCCAATAAGAAGGACGGTCTGACTTCCAAAGAGGCTTACGAGGGAATTGCTGCTGTCTGAACTGACGCGCACGAGATAACCCTGCGTGTGTGCTGAATCGACACTTATAATCTGTTGGACGGTGCCGTGTATTTGTTGGGACTTGGTATCGGCGGCGGCGGGTTTAACGACATTGTCATGCGCAATCGGAGCTATCGGTTGGCTGGGGGCATCACCGGGTTTGTTCGCCACAAAATCGGCCTGGGCTTTTCGATAAGTCGCAGCCAAAGCGGGATCAAATCCATAGATTTTTTTTATGTCTGGAGGGCCATCGGAAAATCGCTCGAACGGAATCGTGGCCACGCCGGCATCACAGATGAAATTTATTCCTGAAGGATCGACCTTATTGACCTGAACATTGACAAATACCTTGCCGTCATTCGTTCTCAACAGGCCGTAGTTGTCATGAACGGCGCGAACGAATGTGGCCAACGATGCCGCATTGGGCTGTGGTTGAGGAGGGGTGTTAGCCGGGGATATGGGAGATAGGTCAGGCGTGGGGGCTGGAGTTGGTGCCGAGGCTTGGTTTTGAGGTTGAGCGGGGGTGCTCGGAACTGGCTGCTTTGATGGTTTTTCTTTATGAAAAATCACCATGCCCACAACTCCGACGATCAGGATGACGACCAATAATCCGAGGTATTCGCCGCAACTTGAATTTCGTTTCCCGCTCATAAATTGTCTTTAAATCTAACTTGAATAATTATCCGAAAAATAGAGGTAAACAATATTGCCTTGCTGCCGTAAGCGTCAAGCTGCCTAAACAAGCCTGCTCCCTGTGATCGCCAAATTTATTACCAGGAGGTATTCAATTCAGCCACGACTGCAACGGGTAAAGCGCGTGGGCCGGAACCACCAAGAGACGTGTCGATGGCTTCAAGCCGCCGGATGAGATCGAGCACTTCGGTACGGGCGTAGGGTCCTCCCGCAGCGGCGCAGAAATGGGTGCGACAGCCAAAGGGACGATCCTCGTAAATGAGGCACGTTCCGTTTTCGCGAAGCATGGGACACGCGCCGTCCGGATGTTCCGGCATCTTTTTTCTTCCTGACGCGCGCAACGCCTGTGCAGCCAGGAGAGCCTCTCCCCGCGTGAGTTGAGGCGTGCGTCCGGTGAGTTTGAAATGACAGCATTCCGTGCGGCGTTCGCAGGCGCGTTCAATCGGACGATTTTTGAGTTCACGATAAATGGCTCGGACTTCCTCCAATGCTTTCAACCGCGATGCCTCGGCTTTACCCGGCGTTCGGGAATACTTTTTCGATTTCATCGTTCAAGCGGTTGTGCCGGTAAGAACGGATCGGGCGTGTTGAGGTGACGATCACAGACAGCAAACAATTCGCGCAGGCTCAAGGTCGGACGTATCTCTTTCCAGAACGCATTATCTTCTCCAAGCCCGGGAGCGATAAAGCCGAGATATTTTTTCATTTTGCCCACGTGGGACTCGTCCCGGAGGCCCGGTTGACGCGTCTCCTCATGGAGGTATTCAATATATTCCCGTACATTCGCAAGTGTTGGCTGCGTTCGCAGTTCACCGGACCACGCTTCGCGAATTTGCTGGAAGAGCCACGGATTACGAATGGCTCCGCGGCCAATCATCAAGCCGGATGCGCCCGTGGTTTTGATGACTTGACGCGCCGAATCGATGCACCTCACGTTCCCATTGGCGAATACGGGACAGGGCATCAGGCGCGCGGCGCGTTCAATAGCGTCGTAATGGACGAGCGGTTTATACATCTCCCGCACGGTACGGCCATGAACGGTCAGGGCGTCGATGGGATGACGACGAAAAAGATCAAGCAGTTGTGGAAATTCTTCCGGGGAATCGAAACCGATTCGCGTTTTCACCGTCAACTTGAGATGCACGGAGGCGCGCACCTCGCGTAAAATGGCATCAATCTTTTCCGGGTGCCGAAACAGGCCTCCGCCCGCGTCTTTGCGGCAGACGATGGGGGCGGGACAGCCAAAGTTGAGATCAATGCCGACGATTTTTCGTTTCTGCAATTCTATTGCCGTGCGTTGAAGTGCTTCGACGTCCTGCCCAATCATCTGAGCGATGATGGGCTTGCCGTTGGGATTTTCATCAATGGAACGCAGGATATATTTTTCCGGGCGCGAATCACGATGAACCCGGAAATACTCGGTGTAATAAACGTCCGGGCCGCCATAGCGGGACAGCACGCGCCAAAACGCCAGATCCGTGATGTCCTGCATGGGAGCAAGAATCAAGAGCGGGCGGTTATCAGGAAGAAGATCACGCATGATGAAGGTCGTCGGTCAACTTACCTCATTCGGTATCGTTTTGCGTTTATTTATCCTCCGAACGCGGCGCGACATACCAGAACCGAAGCAATGGGGCCAATCACATCGGCCACCAAGCCTGCAGGAATGGCGTGGCGAGTTTTTCGGACATTCACCGAACCGAAATAGACCGCGATGACGTAGAAAGTCGTTTCAGAACAGCCGTAGAGCGTCGCCCCGGTGAGGGCAATCAGAGTATCAGGTCCCTGTTTGATAATCTCTGTTAAAAATGCCAGGGCAGCTATGCTATTGAATGGACGAATTAGTGCGATTGGCACAAGTTCCGATGGGAAATGGAGGAAGTTCGTCACGGGATGCAAGAGCTTGGTAAGGATAGCCATGCCGCCGGATGCGTTGAACATTCCGACCGCGACCAACATTCCGACAATATAGGGAAAGACACGAAGGATGACGTGGAAACCCTCCTTGCCTCCTTCAACGAATTCTTCGTAAACTGGTACCCGACGCAGTGCGGCGTAGAGTGGAAAAAAAAGAATGAGCCACGGGATGGCGAGGAGAGAGAGGGCATTCACGAGACGCAGGAGGAAAAAGTGCGAGGCCTCTTCAGGCGAGGGCGTCTGTCGGATGATTTCCGGAAAAGCGGTGACCAAAAGCGTGGCGAGAAAAAGCCCTCCAACCGCAGCGAGTATCCATCCAGCATAGGGAATCCAAGGAAGGGCTTCATCCGTGCGCTGCGCCTTCTCCTCAACTTTTTGTCCCTCGGAAATTGTCGCTGTGGCCGCAGCATCGATCTTTTCCGGAGGGAAAATGGTCGCTACTTTTTCTTCGATGGGTGGGAGCCGGTAGAAACGGCTCCTTTCCAGGAGCTTGCAGGTTCCGATGGCCGCAGCATGGGCCACCAGCGTTGCGGCCAGCGAAGTGCCGATGATGCTCGTCGGATTTTTGCTGTGAGCCAACGCAAGAACTCCGATGACAGTCACGGGAATCAACGTGATGGAGCTTGTGTTGATCGCCAGCAACATGCACATCGCATTGGTGGCGACGCCGGGGCGCTTATTGAGTTTTTCCAATTCACTCATCGCGCGCAGGCCGAGCGGCGTGGCGGCATTATTCAGGCCGAGGATATTTGCAGCGACATTGAGAATGATCGCGCCCATGGCGGGATGATTCGGCGGCACTTCGGGAAAGAGCCAGACCATGATCGGTTTCAGCGCCAGGCCGAGACGATTGACCAGCCCCGCTTTATCGGCCAGTCGCATTAACCCGAGCCAGAGAGTCATCACTGCGATCAGGCCGAGCGCGAGCGTGACCGCCGTATTTGCGCTGTCGATGGCCGCTTTATTGATCTCGCTAATTTTGCCGGTGAAGCCGCCGAGCAGCACCGCAAGACCAATCAACGCAAGCCAGATATAATTCAACATAGGGCGTCAGATCATCGATCCCACTCGAACATGATGCCCATGGCGTTGTCGCGATCCGTGAGGAGTTTATCGTAAGCCTGGCGCGCCTCGGTGGGAGGATAACGATTCGTAATCAGGTCGGCGACCCTCATGCGACCATCGAGCAGGTAATTGAAAAAGAGTTTGCCCATGTTTCGGCGTGTCCAATAAAGATGGTCATTGGCGACCCAAGGTGGATCGCCGAGATGTGCTGCGCGAACCTGCACTCCGCGTCCGAAGACATCGCCGGTGAGACACAGGTCGGAAGCTTTGCCCGGATTGCTCAAAAGGATCAACTTCCCGAAACGGCGCGCCATTCCGAGTGACGGAGCAAAAGCGCCCGCATGACCGGTCATGTCATAGACAACATCGGCGAGACGCCCGCCGGTGATTTCAGCCACAGCTTCTTTTGCCTCGGCAACAGGCATCTTCAGGGTGTGGGAGGCTCCTCCGCGTTTGGCCATTTCAAGGCGAGCCGGGGCGGTATCAATCGCGATGATGGAATTGGCACCCCATATCCGCAGGTAGCGAACAGCCAGTTGGCCCAACTGGCCCATTCCAACAAGGACCACGTTATCCCCCAGTTCATGTTCCGCACGACGCACCCCGATTTGGGCCACGCACGCGAGATTGAACCAGGCGGCCTCATCGTCGTTGATCCCGTCGGGTATCCGAACGATGGGCATGGTTCCCTCGTTGGCCGGAACGACCGCCTGGCGGGCATGTGTGGCTCCGACGGCAATTCGATCACCGGGTTTCAGATCGGTCACGCCTTCGCCTACTTCAGTCACATGTCCCGCCACGCTGTAACCGGATCGGAAAGGATATTTGACCCAGCCGTCCCAAACCGACCCTGGATTGAAATTACGGGTCAGGCAGGTGCATTCGGTGCCGGTTGAAATCAGGGAGCGTGTACAGGTAATGGCAATTTCGCCGGGGCCGGGATGACGAATGGGTTCCACCGGGCGCACTTCAAGCTGGTTCGCGCCAGTAAAAAGAATTTCGAGGGAAGGGGATGGAGAGGCCATGGGTTCTATACTCTGGTAAGCTCAACGCGCAGCGTCAAAGTGAAAAAGGAGTTGGAGGCTCATTTATCGCGATTGTTTTTTGGGTTTGAAAAGTTGCCCGGTGGGAAAAGGAACAGAACTGCTCCGAGTGTGAAGAAAAACGCGGGAAGGTTGATTAGCCACGCCTGGGTCGGTGTCAGGACAGCAATGCCCCAACCGAATAACAAAGAGAGGAGGCATGCCCAGCCGCCCAGCGGAAACTTCGTGGCGGCGAGCAGTCCGAGGGCCACGACGTTAAGAATGAGCACGTCGTTGTAGTTATTCCGATAGGCGGGCAAAAAGAGATCGAAGATAAAAAACCACGCCGCTACCCCGAGAAGCAATATTTCGATTTGTTGCTCGCGCGACCACCAGAGCCAAACAATAAAAAATAATCCCACGGCAAAAAGCAACGGAAGAGCAGGAAACGGTTCCAGGCCGATCCAACGTAAAAAAGAATGGGCCGAAAAATCGGCATAGGAAATCGGCACATACGCGCCAAGGATGTCGGTCGGGATTCCTTCGATGGTGGGAGGATAATGTTGCTGTGGCGGACGAAGATCGTCGCCAGAGAGGTATAGCATGGAATGGGTCTGCATGGCCGAGGCATAGTTCGACCAACTGCCCGGATTCACCAGCAAAGGAAGTCCGATACCCAATAACAAACCGACCAAGGCTCCGGGCAGTTGACCGCGGCGATGCAGGAGAAGAAACGGTGCCAGGATCAGGAAGGGGGGGCGTAAGGCGACGAGTAACCCCGCCAAAAATCCGGCCACGAAACGATTGCCAGTTTTGGGATCAAGTGTGGCCGTTAACCACCAGGCGAAAAAAAAGAGAAGTACGACATACGATTGTCCGCGCTCGGCATGAAGACGCCAGGCCGCTGTGTAGGTAAACGCAGTGACGATTGCAGTAAGCAACAGACGTTGTCCTGTTTTTGGATAACGCCGAAACCAGAACCAAATCGTTCCGAACAGGAACAGCCATTGCAGGGGCAGCCAGAGGAATTGCGCGAGGCGATAGGGCAGCAGCGCCAGGGGCCAGTGCAAAAATAACAGGGCTGGCGTAGAAGTTGTTTTGCTGACCGTGAGCAGGGGATTATTATAGGGATCGCAATATTTTTCAGGTTCAGTTTTCTGCCATTTGTAATGGTAGGCATCGAGATGATCCGCGAGCAGGCGAATGCCGGTGATGCGATTGCGCAGATCAATGGCCCCGCCTTGCGTGACATTATCGACATCAATGACGAAGCTGATGACGAGCAGCAGGCTCAGAACTACCCAGCCAATCGTCGGCGCAGCTTTCATGAAGTCGAACGATAGAGGTATTTGTGCATTATCGAAAGCGGGAATGTGGTGGTCGGGTTATCACAATGGATCGCCGTTTAACGGTGGGATGTGCTAGACTTTGAATGATGAATCCCCCGATTTTAGAGGTACTGGCTGCGACGCCATTTCTAACGGGATTAAATGCTTCGGCGTTAACCCTGTTGGCCCAGGAGGGAATTGTTCAGGATTTCAGCCCGGGCGAGTTGATCGTCCGCGAAGGAGAAGCAGGTCACTCGCTCTTTATCATCGTTGAAGGAGAGGTGGAGGTCATCAAGCACCTCGATAGTCCGCATGCCGTGACGCTGGCGCGGTTCCATGGCGGTACTTTTTTCGGAGAGATGTGCGTGGTTGATCCTGTCCCGCGGGTTGCCACCGTTCGGACGCTTTCAAACGTGAAGGTGATCGAAATTAAGGCGGCAACTCTCCATCATCTTTTCCAGAAAATGCCGGATCAATATGCCATCATGATTCTCAACCTGGCCCGCGACATGGCGAGGCGCTTGCGGTCGCTGGATGAGGCCTTTGCGGCGACAACGTCGTAAAATGGAATCGTAACCTTCAAGAGTGAAGGTATGATGGGAACGTTCTGGCGAGCGGTTTGCATGAACACAGGGCAGATACAAATGAAAACTTCCAAAAAAAATCTTCGCGGATTTACCCTGGTCGAACTTTTAGTCGTAATAGGAATCATCTCGATACTGGTTGCCGTCTCTTTTCCTTATCTCATGTCCGCAATGAATCGCGCGCGTACGGCTCAATGCGCCGGGAACCTTCACTTCATTGGAATCGGACTGATCGCATTTGCCGGGGATAACGAAGGCAATTTTCCGATCGCAGGAGGTTTGCTTCGTCATGATGATACCGATCCTGACCCGAACACAGGTCAATATGCCTGGACACGGCAAATAGAACCTTACATGGGGGGAAGAGGAACAGATATTTATCGGTGCCCCGATTCGAGCAAGATACTTCCAGAGAATGCGACCTATAGTTATTTTCTCGGTGCACACGCCGCCTATAGCCAAACCCATGGTTTTGGTGCGGTGAACCTCTTGAGATTACATTCAGCCAGCCAGCATATCCTGGCAGGTGACATCGCGTATAAGTCATTCAGCGTAGATGATGCGGATAAAGACGACTACACGCAGGATCCCGCATTCAACGGAAATAGCGGCAAAATTCCCATTCACCAGGGAACCGTGAATATTCTTTTTGCCGATGGTCACGTGGAAAATCTTCGCAGCTTCGATAAAAATACAATGACCACCCGGTATGACGGTCCGGGGTTCGATTATTTGCAGTAACCACTGCAAAAACAGCCAGCTAGAGCTTACCGGACAAAGATAATCGCCCAGCCTTTTCGTCGCTGCCCAGAATTTTAATTCGTTCCATGACGCGCGGCAGATAACGCTCAGCAATGAAGGATTGCAGGCCGTTGTCCATGACCGTTTTTTTCCAATCGGGATGTTTTTTGTTCATTTGTGGCCGGTGAGAATCAAAAAATTCCATGGCGGCCTGATTTCTGATCAACAGGGACTCACTCGACCAGTTGACCTTGACCACGCCCTCTCGAACGGCTGCGCGCAAACTTTCCTGGTCCAAACCGGATGACCCATGGAGAGCAAGGCCGATGCCGTGCCCGGTGATCTCGCGAGCGAGTTCGCGTTGCCTGGAAACCGCTTCCGCCGAGAAAGTGGGATAACCTTTATCGGAAAGACCATGTTGTGTTCCGAGTCCCGGTGCCCACAACCCGATTTTGCCGGGATATTTTTTTTCTACACTGCCGAGCAGCCGCCGGGTGATTTCTTCCGAGGTCAAACCATCGTCCACACCGGCTTCCATCTCCAGGGTTACTTCAACGCCCAAGGTCTCGGCATGTCGGCAAAGTTCACTGATGGTTTCGATGTTTTGTTCTTCCGTCAGTTCGGAGGAATCAAGGGAAATTGTTGAGGCTTGAAGGAGCAGGCTGCTTTTTCCAGAGGAGACCGATACGCCAGCGATCGCAGCTTTCAAAATGGCGAGTGTTTGTGGCCCTTTAATATGATCGGTGTGAAAGATAACTGGCACCGCCATGAAACGCTCGGAATTGGCCAGCGCGGCGACATCGGCAAGATACCGCAGCAGTCCCAGCAAGGCATCGCCCGCTCCGAAACTTCGTCCCTGAAGCTGCCATAAACTAGTCTCGATAATAAGAGGCGCGGAGCATTGGCGAGCTGCTTCGAGGCAATCGTAAACGGCGGAAGGACTGTCGGCATTTACGGCGAGTACGGCGAAACGATCTTGAAGCGCTTGGGTGAATAAAGCGCGGGCTTGAGTGGCGTTTAATAACATGGGGCTATTTTGTAAAAATTAAAAAAACCGTCATCCTGAGCTTGTCGAAGGACCTCTAACTATTTTCGACAAGCTCAGGATGTCATTTAGGTGAGAGCCACTTTGATATGCTTAGTATTGAGATATTCATAAATGGCACGACGGGACAATTCCAAGCCGTAACCGCTGTCTTTCCAGCCCGAATAAGGGCCGTAATTCGTATTTACAGCGCCATGGTTGACACAGACCGTTCCCGCCTGGAGTGCTTCGCTCATCAACACGGTGGAGGCAAGATCTTTGGTGAACAAATAAGTAACCAGCCCATATTCGGTGTCATTGGCTTGGGCTACGGCTTCCGTATTGTTGTCAAAAGAGACAAAAGCGACGACCGGCCCGAAAGTTTCCTCCCGCATCACAAGCGCATCGCGGGGAACTCCGGTGAGAATGGTAGGTAGATAATAATTTCCTTTTTCGTAGGCAACACCTGTCGGAGCGTGACCACCGCACACCAAGGTTGCTCCACGGGAAATAGCATCTTTAACGTGCGCCTTGACGGTATCCAGGCCGCCGCTTGTGGCCATCGGCCCCAAATCGACACCACCATCGGTGACACCATCTCCAATACTCATTTTTTCCGCAATGGCCTTGAGTTTTGCGACAAGTTCGTCGTGGATATTCCGTTGAGCATAAACCCGATTTACCGAGCTGCACGACTGGCCCATATTCCGAAAACCTTTGTAAGCGATGACCTTCGCCGCCACGGCAAGATCGGCATCTTCACACACGATGGCCGGGCAATGACCGCCCAGTTCCAAAGATATTTTTTTCAACGACGGCGCGAAAATTTCCATCAACCGTTTACCAGTCGAGGTGGAACCTGTCATGGCGACCTTGGCAGTCACCGGATGACGAACTAGGGCTTCACCCAGTTGAGCGCCGGGGCCGTTTAGGACGGAAAGGACGCCTGCCGGAATGCCTCCCTCCACCAAAGCCTGGCAAAAAGCCGTGGGTGACATGGGAGTAACCGTGGTTGGCTTGACCACGACCGGGCAACCAGCCGCGAGTGCCGGGCCGAGCTTCCAACTCAAGAGTGAGACCGGATAATTCCATGGCGTGATTAACACGCAGACGCCGACAGGTTGATAGATGACGGTGGAGCGGTAATCCTTGGCTTCCGGCATGTTGGTGTAGCCCTCGATCCGTACACCTTCTGCCGCGTAATAATCGAGCGTATCGCAGGAACCGATGATTTCACTTTTGGATTGTTGCAGCGGCTTGCCCTGTTCCAACGCCATGAGGAGACCTATCTCGGCCGCCTTGGTCCTGACGTGAGCGGTCGCCTGACGAATGATTTTTTCGCGATCATAACCGGTCAAAGCCGACCAGCTTTTAAAAGCGGCCTGCGCCGATGACATGGTCGCCTCGACATCTGCGGAGCCTGCCTTCGCGATGCTTCCGACCTGTTCTCCAGTGGCGGGGGAAAAAAGGTCGAAGCGTTTGCCATCGGAGGCAGGACGGCTTTTCCCGTCCACGAGTAAATCGATGTGATGAATGTCGGGCTTGTTCATAAAAATTGGTTAAACGCTGCCGGGAATGATGCAGACTTTCAGGGCTTCACCCGATTCCATGAGCGTAAAGGCTTCAGTGATTCTCTCAATGGGAAGCGTGTGGGTGACGATCTTGTCGGCGGGAAACCGACCGCTTTCGATCAGGGCGACGGCGGCCCGGAAATCGCTTTTCTTTTCGGAATAGGAACCGCTGATCTCGAGTTCCTTGTAGTGAATGTGATTCACGTTCAAGGGCGCGACTGGCGCGGACTTCGGCAAACCGGCAAAGAAGTTGATCCGCCCCGCCTTGGCCGCGATTTCCAATGCATCATTTTGCGCGGCAGCGGAACTTACTGCGGCAATCGTGACGCTTGTGCCCAGGCCACCCGTGAGTTCCTTGATTTTTTCCCGGTGCGAGCCGTCGGGAGTGACCAGCACGGTTCCGTCGATATCGAACTGCGCGGCCATTTTAAGCCGCTCCGCATTCACATCGAGCACATAGACTTTTTGCGCGCCCTGAAGACGCGATACGAGGGCGTGCATGATGCCGATGGGGCCAGCTCCGATGACGGCCACGGTATCTTTCAGGCCCACCCCCAGACGGCTATGGGCATTCATCACGCAGCCGAGTGGCTCGGAGATGCTCATGTCGCGGGAAGAAATCTCGGTGGTGACTGGAAAGATATTACCCTGGGCCACGGCAGCGGCTGGAACTTTCATCAAGGGCGCAAAAGCCCCATCGTGGTGATAGCTGATCGTGGTGCGATGTGACGTGAGATTGGCGCGGCCCATTTCGATGTAAACATCGTTGCCATGCAAAATAACGATATAGACCACGACTCGATCGCCGACTTTGACATTTTTCAGGTCAGGCGCACGCGACTCAATCACACGTCCGCAAAATTCGTGACCCAAAATGCGCGGAGGAGTGATCTTTGCATCTCCATGGCGGTAAGTTCGCAGGTCGGTTCCGCAAACACTGCAGGCCTCGATTTGCAGCAAAACCTCGCCTGCCTCGAGAACGGGTTCGGGTACGTTCTGAACAATGATCTGTTCCTTACCTTGATAAACGGCAGCTTTCACAATTTTAGCTCATCCAGTTGCGGCCAGCTCCGGCGGACCATTTTTTCGTGATTTTTTTTGTCTTGGTCCAGAAGCCAACGGCGTCGCGTCCAGTGATGTCGCCCACGCCGAATTTCGATTCGTTCCAACCACCAAAGGCAAACGGCTCTCGCGGCACTGGCACGCCGATATTGACGCCGATCATGCCCGCATGTGCCCGCTCCTCGAAATAAACGGCGGTGCCTCCATCCGACGTGTAGATCGAAGCCGCGTTCCCATAGGGACTCTGTTGCTCAATCGCCAAGGCCTCATCAAGGGTGTCCACACGCAGAACGGAGAGGACGGGGCCGAAAATTTCGTCGCAGGCACATTCGTCACCGGGTTGAATACCGTCGATAATAGTGGGACCTACATAATAGCCGTTTTCGCGGCCTTTGGCACCGCGTCCATCGAGGAGAAGTTTCGCTCCCCGTTTTTGGGCCCGGTCGATGTAGGAAATGACGCGGTCACGCGCCGACACGCTGATCATCGCGCCCATGTCCTCGCCAGTGCGAATTTTTGCGGCTTGGGTAACCATGGCTTGAAGGATGTGATCGCACGATCCTACCAGGATGACGACGCTGGCCGCCATGCACCGTTGCCCGGCGCAACCCATGGCCGAGTTCACCACGTTTTTAGCCGTGATTTCCACGTCGGCATCGGGAATTACCACGAGATGATTTTTTGCTCCCCCCAGGGCCAGCACACGCTTTCCGGCTGCGATACCGCGATGATAAACCTGCCGGGCGACTGCGGTGGAACCGACGAACGTGGCCGCTTGGATGCCGGGATGATCCAGCAAGCCTTCAACGGTTCCGCGATTGCCCTGAATGACATTGAAAACACCGTCGGGCAACCCGGCGTCATGGAATAATTCCGCCAAACGCACTGGCGTGAAGGGGACTTGCTCCGAGGGCTTCAGGATAAAAGTATTACCGCACGCAATCGCCAGCGGAAACATCCAGAGCGGTACCATCGCCGGAAAATTGAAAGGAGTGATGCCCGCGACCACTCCCAGGGGAAATCGGCGCTCATAGCAATCGACCCCGGAACTTACCTCGAGGAGTTGACCGGGAATTAATTGGGGCAGCGAACAGGCATATTCGACCACTTCCAGGCCTTTGCGGATGCCGCCTTCCGCTTCCGCTTCGGTCTTTCCATTTTCCCACGAAACCATTTTGGAAAGTTCCGCAATGTTTTCTTCCGCGAGTTGCTTGAATCTGAACAGCGGCTGGACACGTTCCTTGATCGGCGTGCACCCCCACGTCTCGAAAGCTTTTTGCGCATCTTTGACGGCTTCCTCAATTTCAATCTTGCCTGCGGGGTGGACATTCCCGATGGGAGAGCCGTCCAGCGGAGAAGTCACAGGAATGGCATCTCCCGATGAGCCGGAGATCGACCGACCGGCGATAAAGTGGGGAACCGTGGATGCTGATTTGGAAGGTAGCGTGGTCACTATTTTAAATTTTTATATGAATATTGTCATCCTGAACCTGTCGAAGGATCTCCAACTATTCCTTCATTTGCATTGCTGGAGCAAAATAATAAGAGATTTTTAGACAAGCTCACGATAACGAGCCTTCTAAGATACCTTCAAACAGAGTATTTTTCATCAAATGAAATTTTCGAGGAATCGTTTGGATTGGATCAAGGCGCGCTTGCGATCTTCCAGCGACCCTTCATAGGCCCGGTCTTCCACCTCGATACAGACCGGCCCGTTGTAGCGGATCTCGGTCAACGCGGCGAAAAACTCCGACCACTTGACGTCGCCCAATCCCGGAAGCTTGGGGGAATTCCAGCCGAAGCCCATGATTCCCACTTCGTCCAGGCGGTCGTGCCAAATCTTCAGATCCTTGGCATGGACATGGAAAATGCGGTCGCGAAATTCCTGGAGTGGCCGGGCGGGATCCATGAACTGCCAGATCATATGGGAGGGGTCGTAATTCAGTCCAAAGTTGGCCGAGGGGATGCGCTCAAACATTTCGCGCCAGATTTTCGGTGAGACGGCCAGGTTTTTACCGCCGGGCCATTCGTCCTGGGAGAAAAACATCGGACAGTTTTCAATGCCGACTTTCACGCCGCACTTTTCCGCCTCGCGGATGATGTCGGGCCACCGCTCCTGGAAGACGGCCCAATTGTCGGCCACGGATCGCGTGTGATCGCGTCCGATAAAGGTATTCATATTAATCTCCAGCAATTTGGCGGCACGGATGACTTTTTTGATGTGGTCGATGTAAGTTGCGGCTTCCTTCTCATCCGCACACAAGGGATTGGGATAGTAACCGAGCGCTGAAAGTGAAACCCCATATTTCTTAAGCAGGCTTTTGACTTTATCGGCCTCTTTTTTGTCGAAACCATTCACATCAATGTGGGCCGTGCCGGCATAACGGCGTTCTTTTTTACCCGAGGCTGCCGGCCAGCACATTACTTCAACGGTTGGAAAACCGTTTTCGGCGGCGAAAGCCAGGGTTTGTTCCAGGGTCAAATCCGGCAAAATGGCACTGACGATTCCAATTTTCATAATTACATTCTTCCTTTGATGTCTGTTATCCACCGGCTGCTCCGGTGACTTTCCAAAATGGCCTCGCACAAGGCCACTTCACGATGACCATCTTCAAATGTGGCGTACAACGGTTCAGGCGAACGCTTTCCAGCCTGAATATCGGAATAGACCGCCCGGTACAACTGCTTGAACGTGTCGGGAAATCCTTCCTGGTGGCCGCCGGGATAGTTGGCATAAGGCCGCACTTCCTCGTGGAGCAGGGAGGGATCGGCCATGAGCAGGCGATTACTTTCTGTCCGGTCGCCGATCCATAACTCGTGGGGCACTTCGCTGTTCCAGGCCAGTGATTTGCGGGTTCCGGCAATTTCAAAACGGAGACAATTTTTCCGACCCGCCGTCACCTGTGAAACTGACATTGTTCCCCGCCGTCCGCCCTCGAATTTCATCAGGACGGTTCCATAATCTTCCGTATCGACGGGAAAGTCTTTGGTGGCCGCTTTCGTCTGCTCAAGCTTTCCGCTGAAAGTTCCCACGGAGCTCACGGGTTGTTGCCGAACGGGATGGGCCGTCCACAAATCGGCCAGAAGTGATTCGACATGAAGCCCCGTCACGAAACCAATGAGATCGAGCCAGTGTGTGCCGATATCGCCCACGGCACGAAGCGCGCCTCCTTCGCTTGAGGACACGCGCCAGTTGAAATCGGTCGGAAACAAAAGCCAGTCCTGCACATAGCTGCCGGTGACGTGGAGGACTTCGCCGATCTCGCCGTGCTGGATCATCGCGCGAGCCTGCAGGCAGAGAGGATAGAAACGGATGTTGTAATTGACCGCAGTGATTAATTCCGGATGTTTGCGGGCCGCTGCGACGAGGGATTTCGTCTCGGATGTCGTCATGGCCAGCGGCTTTTCGCAGATGACGTGTTTGCCAGCTTCCAGGCAAGCCAGAGTCTGGCTGACATGCAATCGGTTGGGTGAAGCGAGATGAACCACATTCACCTCGCGGTCGGCCAGCAGTTCCGGCAAATCGCGGTACCCCTTGGCCAGCCCCAGATCCTGGGCCGCTTTTTGCGATTTCTCCGGCGAAGACCCCAGGATACCGCTTACGCGCACCCCGAGACGCCGCAATGCCTCCAAATGAACCGGACCGATAAAGCCTGTCCCCACGATGGCCGCCGATATTTCACCCAGTTTTTTCACTTTTCCTTTGCGTGTTAAAATTTTGCGTGGGGACAACCTTAGGGCATCTCCATCCCGTTTTCCAGTTCAATTCCAAAGGGATAATCGCACGACCAACAGGGCTTGAAGTCACGACAAAGGATGATGATGCTGAAATAGAAAAACAGCTTTTATATCCGCGCCGAAAAACTTCTCCACATGCGCGCTGGGAGCAAGCCAAGAATGATGAATCCAAGCTGGCTCATCACAAAAAGCATCAGCCATTTGAACGCCGCGTCGGTGAAACCATAGCTGTGCAGGCCGATGCCGAGCATGTTCACGCCGAACCACGACCAGCTTGTGACGACGTTTCCAAAAATTGCGCAGACGATAAGGCCGCGGTCACGAATCATCCCGCCCCAGCGCAAATGCAGAATGAGCGCGTTCCACAAAACGATGATGAGCGCGCCATTTTCCTTCGGGTCCCAGCCCCAGAACCGGCCCCATGATTGATCCGCCCAGATGCCGCCGAGCACCGTGCCGACAAAGCTGAAAAGGGTGGCAAAGCAGACGATGCCGTAAACCATCCTCGCGAGTGATTTGCCAGTCGCCTCATCGAGCGTTTTGGTGAACACACCGCGCAGGATGTAGATGAGCGCGAGGAATCCGGCCACAAACGTGCTGGCGTAACCCGTGGTGACCGCCACGACGTGCGTCGCCAGCCAGAAATTAGTGTCGAGAACGGCGCGCATCATCTCCATCGTATCGCCGTCCACCGCGAGATTTTGCGCAATGACCAGCGTGATGAATCCCATGCCCGCCGCCGCGACCGCGCCGATGCCGTTACGGTGGATTTTTTCCAGGACGAGTCCCAATACGACCGCACCCCAGCCGATAAAGATGGCCGAGGAATAGAGATTGGTCACGGGCGGACGACCTTCGAGCACCATGCGGTAAATCAAACCGGTCGTGTGAATGACGAATGCGAGACCGACGAGCCAGACAGCCGAGCGGCGCAGCGTCTCCGACAAATTAAACCACGAGCAGACGGCGAGGAGACCGGCGAGGACATAAATGACCAGGGCGGCATAGAACGGCTGCATCTGGTTAAAGAACACCTCAGCGCGAGCCTTATGCATCGCGGGGGAAAAATCGGGAACAAGCGACGAGCGATAATCGGCGAGCGCAGCATTGAATGCGGCGGGATCGCCCTTTTTGAAGGCATCGGCCATCGTGGCATAGGCGAAGATCGCCGGGCTGATTTTTTCGCCTTTTGTGGCGTTCAACAGGATTGTTCCCACGCGTTGCCAATTGCCGGAAGAATTTTGCGGCGGCACGACGAGCGGTGCGTCAAACTGGGACATCTCATCGAACAGTTGTACATTACCGGCAAAAGCGTTGAAGATCGCCTGGTCGAATTTCTGTCCGGCCTGCTGGGCGTGGATGGAGGCGATGCCAGCTGGAATTAGAGCTTCATAATCGGCGAGTTCCTGTTTCCAGTCGGGCACATCCTGTGGTTGGAGGGTGTTTTTGAGTTGCTCGTAAAGCATCAACCGTTCGAAAACTTTGACCACAGCACGCTCATAGGCACTGCGTTCCACCGACTCGATTTTTTGAATGCGCTCGTTTTCCTTGTTAATCAAATCGAACGACGGCGCGATCTGGTTCCAGGAATAATGTTTGCCGTCCTGTTGCTGCGCGGGATTACCCTCCGGCAACTTGAGTAGTGTGATGAGATCGGAGTTATCCACGCGAAAGACGGGCCACGCATCGGCCACAGCGGGATTCATCATCACATGGATGAGCCATTCGTTGGCGGAGATGATTTTTGGATTTTGATCCCAGTCCTTCCACGGTTCGGTATTGAGTGTTTGCTTCTCGCGGATTTCCAGCAGGGAATTTCGCGCGAGGGAATCCATCGGCTTCAGTCGTCCATTGAAAACGAGAGGCAGCTTGGCAAATTCGTTAAAGGCAAAACCGGTATCGCTTGGTGGATAGAGCGTGCTCAGGAACCATGCGGCGCATGCGGCGGTCAAAATCAACGGCAGCCACGGCTTCATGCTTTTCATTTCATTCTCCTTTTCGACAGAAAGCCGACGAGGTGGAACATGAATTGAGTCACAAGCCCGAGGGCGACCAGCGCACAACCGACGTAAGGTGTCAGCCAGCTTGGATTGTGCACGACTTGCAGCGTTGACGACGACAGGCGCCCGGCCTGGCGCGCTGCCTGGCCCGCGTCCATTTGATACTGGTAAAATGTCAGTCCGGCATAGCGCAGGGGATGGTTCATGGAGATTTCCACTTCGCGGTTCTCGCCCGTCTGCGAATTGCGCAATTGGACACGGCTGCGGAAATCCTTTGGAATCTCCGTGCCTTCATAGACAGTGTGCGTCGCTTTCAACAATTCCAGCGAGAAGGGGTAATAAACCCGTTCTGGCCGCAACGCGAAAGTGAATTTCTTTCCATTGGCTTCGATGGATTGCGGCTGTGTCAATTGACCGATGATTTTTTGGGTCATCTGGGCGCCCAACTGTTGCATGTAAGTTTGCCGCAACGCATCCACCATTTCGTCATCACTTGTCCAACCGGAAACCACCCAGTCGCCGAGTGAACCGTTCTTGCCAATGATTTCGATCAGGGCCGTTGGCACGTTTTTTTCGTCGGGATTTTTTGTTTCGGCAGCGAGGCTGAAGTCGAAACTGGAGGCGACGCCATTACTCGTTAGCGGCGGCTCATTTTTCATCATTGGCGCACGGAATGATGACTCGGAATTTTTCCAAAAAGTTTTCACATGAATGGTGAAGGGAAGATTCGTATTCTGGATGTCGCCGCCGTTCATGAGCTGATGCCCGGCAATGGCGACAATCTCCTCACCGTCCGTACCGGAATCGCTGGTGAAGGCCAGTTCGTAATTGCGCATGCTTTCGGCATACGATTTCGTTTCGCCTTCGACAAAGCGTATCTGCGATTCATGCGCCAGCATGTCAGTGGCAAGTTGACCAACGAGAAGCAGGATGACGCCAGAGTGTACGAGCTGAATTCCGATCTTTTTTGTGCTGAGTTGAAAGCGATAGAGGTGCGCGGCAACGAGATTGAGCAACAGCATCGTGCCGATGAGGTAGCCGCCGGGCAGGAGGAGCGGAATATTATGGCCGAACAAATCGAATCCAAAAATAATCCATTGGCGGAAATAGCGCGCCTGCGCGTTGTAAAGCCCCTCGTCCACCTGCGCCAGGGTGCCGATGAATACGAGCAAAATCGCAAACGCCAGCAAAACAACCGTGAGTCGCAGCGAGATGAAGATTTTAATCAGCCGGTCAACGAGCGTTCGCATAATTGGCCGACTGAATAAATTTCACGAAGGCATCCTTCTGTTGTGCCACGACTGGCTCGGCACCCATCAATTTGTAGAACCATGTCTGACCATTCTGTGATACAATCACGCCGACGAGTCGCGTATGTGCGCTGGTTTTGGAGTCCACGCCCGTGAAATCGACCAGCGTTGCCTTGCCTCCTGGCACATCCAGCGATTGCGCGATTTGACTCAGGTCATTTTCACCAGCCGTGCCCAGCCCGAGCTGTCCGCGCCAACGGTTCACATTCGCCAGCAAACCGCCGCCTTCACCGCCCATCGCGGCCACGTTTACCTCCGCCTTCGCGCCGTTTGTGCCGGAAATGGAAAATTCAGCGAGAAGAAATTGCGCGGGCGGCATCGATTGCCAACCGGATGGAACTGTCCAGATTGAATCTGCATTTCCGCCTTGGGTTACCGGAGCGGCGGCCATTTGTGCCGGTGCATTTTCCACAAACGAAACGGATTTTAAAAATTGGAGGAATTTTTCTTTTTGCGAGATGACGAAAACATCCTCACCGCTCATTTTGAAAAACCAGCTCATCGTGCCACGCGTCAACATCGCCACCAGAATCCGTTGTTGGAATTTTCCGATCATTGGCTGTTCGCTGACGAAGTTGAAAAGTCGCCCCTGTTCCGTACCAATGGCAATCGACTCAGCCTGTTTGATGGCATTTGGATCGGACGTGGCTGGCAATTGCACCTGCGAGCGCCACATGTTGACCAATTCCAGGTCACGTCCGACGATGGGCAGAGGAATGGCCGACACATCCGCAGATTGCCCCTTGGGGCCGACGACTGCGAAGCTGGCGACACGCATTTCACTCAGCGGTTTTTCCTGCCAGCCATCGGGTAATCGATATTTAAGTTGCGGGATGGATATTGCGCTGGGTGGTGGAGAGTCCATTCCCGGCTGTGCCACTTCGGGTGTTGCGACTGGTGCGGCTTGCGATGGCGAAGAGTCTTCCTTCGGGACGTGATAAACCCTGGCTTCGTCACGTTTACAACCCGCAAGCGCTGAAATTAAAATGAGGCCTGCCGCCAAATGCCAAAGTTTTGTCTCTCTCATTTTGAAACGGCTCCAGTATGGCAATTGATACAGGAGAATTCCAGATAGGGCGCGTCAATATGGACAAAATCGGTCCCGTCGGTGTTAAGTTGCTTCAATTGGTCACCACTGCCTTGCGCGAGAATGGTGTGGCACTGATTACAATTGTCAGCGGGAATCATCTTTTTTCCATCATCGGTTTTGTGATTGCCGTCGTGGCAACGGAAACAGCCAGCCGAGATCTTATGGCCGATGTTGTCGGGGTGCGTACGCCAATCGGTCTTCATTTCCGGGAAAAAGTTATCGCGATAAAGTTGCTGGGTCTCGGCAACAAGTCCGTCAACGCTCGCCAACTGCGGATAAGCGGTATGCAGGTTGGATGCGATTTTTTGCATCGCCTCATCGGTGGTCTGGTAGGGCGCGATCAGCGCTGCCACGACATTGGCTTTCACCGAGGGCACCGAATGGTCGATCAGGCCGGCGGTAATGGCCGTATCGGTGGCTTCATTGGGGGAAAGAAAACGATGCGATGGCTGGCTGTGGCAGTCCATGCAGTCCATGGTGCGTATCTCAAATTTAGCCGGGTCATCGTGAAATTTTTTGTCCCGGTAGACCGTGGTATTTCCCGTCGCAATATTGGTGACTCGCACCCACGGGATGACCTGCCGTTGTGCGTCAGTGGCAATGTATTCGACTTTTTCGCCCTGGCTGACGTGCCAGTGGATGCCGCTGGGAGGGCCATTGTCGCCGCCGCCGCCAACCTTCAACAAGAGCCGCACGGCAAATGGCGTATTGGTTGCGTCGGAGAGGTAGTGATAGTAGGTGCGATCAATACTGCCGATAAATCTTTCCGGCCAATGGCATTGTTCGCAGGTGTCCCGCGCAGGACGCATATTTTTAACCGGTGTTTCAATGGGGCGTGGAATGTTGCCCGTCACCACGTCAACCAGCTGGTGAACGCCATTGAGCTTGCTCCGCACGTACCATTCGGCGCCAGCCCCGACGTGACAATCGACGCAGGCGACGCGTGCGTGGGGCGAATGTAGATATGCCGTATATTCCGGATGCATGGGAACGTGGCACGATGTGCCACAAAACTGGACGGAATCGGTATATTGGTAGGTTTGATAACTGCCAAATGCTGTCGCCAGCAAAAAAAGCAACGCGCACAGGGCGAATCCAACCAGCAATCTGCGATCACGCGGACGCGTCAGGTCGATGTGAAGTCGTGGGGAAACTTTTTCGTATCGCTGTGCCCATAGGCCGACGAAAATCAGGAGCAGCCCGGCAAAAAAGCAGAGGGGCGCGACTACATAAACCAGAATCCCCATGTAGGGATTGCTGTGGGGCAGGAACAGCTCAATGGCAAAGAGCAGCAGGAAGGCAAAAATGCTGCCCATCGCGAATACCGCGCCGATGAGGCTGATCCAGTTTTGGAGCAGCTTGGGAAAGCGGGTTGGCGCGGTATTTTCGTTCGGCTCCGGGGAACTCATTGAGCGATTTATTCAGGGCATCACATTTTTGCTTCGCCCATGGGCCGAATTTGAAAAATGTTCCGCAATATTTATTTGAAGGAATGAACTTGCGCCACCAAAGCTTTGATATCGTCAGCGCTGAGCTTGTCGGCGAATGCCTTCATTTTTTCCGTGCCGTTTTCAGTGACTCCTTCTTTGATGACTTTGGTAATTTGCGCATCGGTCAAGGAGGCTTTACTTAAGTCTTTGATGCCCAGCTTGCGCCCCATCATGGTGGCTCCTTTGCCATCCTTTCCGTGACAGGCGGCGCAATTAGTGCCCCATGCATCTGCTGTAGCCCGGGTGGACCAACCAGCCAGGCAGATCAATAGTAACGTACAGACGGTTATTCTAGATGAGTATTTTGTTTTCATAAGTGTGTGTTTGGAAGGCATTGCATTTTTATCGAACCAACCCGTTTTCAGGGAATCTTTTAGAATCGGAGCTGCGTGCTCATATAAACAAGCTGCGCGTCATAATTGTTTTGTCCACCAGAAGTTTGATCGCGGTTGCGGTAAAAACCGTATTTCAAGCTGACTTGAACTTCTTTGCTCAGTTGTCGCGTAAGAGTGGCAGTGACACTGTTTTCCTGCGCACCGGCACCGAAAGGCAGGCTGGTGGGCGCATTGTTCACATAATTCTCGGCGTTATAATAGGAGTATTGTAACTGGAGATGGGTCTTTTCGTTAAATTCATATCCGGCACTGGCGTCCACGGTCCAATAATTATTCGAGCCGTTGAGAACGAGATTGTTGATGCCCGCCGAACCGGCCACTGGCGTCTCCAGGGTGTTCAACACGTAGCTGCCACCTAGCTGCAGGTATAAGCAGGCCAACGGTGTCCATGTGGCGCTTTCATTGATAACATGATTGATGATAGTGGCGCTTTCGACTCCCCCAACTTGCGTCCCACCATTCGGAAGTCCCCAGGTATCGACAGTCGAAAACTGGAGATCATAGCGCGTGATCAGCGACAGGGTGCTCAAGGCCTGCCAGGTGGCGCGAATATTCATATCATCCGTCGAGAAATTTTGCTTCCACAGATAGCCTGGATACTGAACCAACGTAGGATTCAGATTATTGGTGTAATTGTAATCGTGAAGCTCGTGATAATATTGCGTCCCAAAATTCAACTGAGGAAGGGGGTACCAGTTGGCACCGAAGGTAAATTTCAACCCCAGCCTACTCCAGTCTTGATCGAAATTAACCTGATTAAGAACCGGATTTGAGTTCCATGACTGGTTGCCCCAGTCCTCCGAACTTTCAACGCCCGCATAGAAAGACCAATCGCGCAAACCAGTGTAGCGGGCCTCCAGGCTTTCCGTTACGTCCATATACCAGTTGTTCATATTGGCAGATTCACTGACTGAAGCGAAAGTTCCTCCATGACCACTGGTGTTATTGAAACTATCCGTAAGGCTGCTGCCCTCATATTCAAAGCGTACGGCCGGAACAAAAACCAAGTCCTTGATGGGCGTCAGCATCAAATTCATATTGCCAACATAGTCCTTCGTATTACCGCCGCCATTAAGGTTGACGAAGCCTGAACCATTATTAACAAAAGTGGTGGAAAGTGGCGTGTTGAAAGCGGGCCCATAAATCCGGTTACCAGACATTTCGGTATCCATTGTGGTCACGGAAAAACCAGTCGAGTAGGTGACCATCTTATCGAAGGCTGTCTCAGTGGAACCGTGGACGGTGAATAAATCGTTCTTCTCGAAATTGCGTTGCGTTATAAAAGCGTGCGCAGCCTGGTTGGGAGATTGATTCAAATAGGTCGAATCATCGCTGCGATCAATTTCGTAGCGCACTCCAAGGTCGGCATTGGTGCTGTCTATCTTGTCTTTTACGTCGGCCATGAAGATGTGGCGCGTCTCATCAATTCCCTGGAAGCTTGGCACGATCCTAGTTTGGGTTCCGCCGGGAATCAGGGTGGTCTGGCCCCACGAAGTCGAATCCATCTGTCCCTCGCGGGAATTGTATTCGTAACGGAAAGTGAAAACCGGCAAGTCTGGCAAAGTCAG
This sequence comes from Verrucomicrobiota bacterium, assembly GCA_013286145.1. Lineage (GTDB taxonomy): Bacteria > Verrucomicrobiota > Verrucomicrobiia > Methylacidiphilales > UBA1321 > JABDGH01. The sequence continues at coordinate 37,785 of JABDGH010000004.1, read as the reverse complement.
CCCGGCTTCAACCCACGCATTGCGGCGGTCGATGTAGAGTTCGTTGTCGTAGGGCTGAAATGAAAGACTGTTTAGAGGGTAAAATCCACCCGTACCGTCATACCAGGTGCGATATTCGGTGAAACCAGCGCGGACATAGCCCAGTTTCTCGTCCGTTAAATCCAGCTTAAGGTCGTAATCATGGTTGCCGAATATTCCGTGGCCATCGGCCGTGAATGTTCCATCTTTTCCCACGAGTATCTGCCCATGGAAATCCTCCAAGCCTCCAAACGGCCCGGTGGTGGTGTCATGTTGATGCTTGAATTGTCCCTTGTCGCCATTAACAAAAGTGCCGCCCACTCCGAAGGTCACCCAATTGGTGAGATCAGCCGAAGAGCTGGCAGAATCTGTTGTGCTCGCCGGAACTGGAGCATCCGTTTTTGCGGCGGGTGCCGCTGAAGATGCTGCCGGAGGTGTTGAAGCTGTTCCTGCGGGAGATCCTTCCAGCGCTGGAGCAGCCGTTACGCTTGGCGGCGTGAGCACAAAGACCAAGCCAACGGTTATCGCCAGATACCGGAATGTATTGTGAAGTTTGAAGGGTGTTTTCACAAATTTTTCCGGGTGTGGTTAACTAAAAACGCAAATGTGGACTGACTTGTGAGCCATGAATGGCTTCATGACACCCCGCGCTCCAGCAGGTGCCGCGGCTTAAAAACGTGGTGTGATTGACATTGCCGATAAAGACGGCGCCCGTGGCTATCTGCTTTTGGAAATGGCAACGCAGACACAGCGTCTGGTTGCGCGCAATCAACAAGCGCGCATTAACGCTGCCATGTGGGTTATGGCATGTGGTGCAACCTTCGCGCATCGCCTCATGCTGAAACATGAATGGCCCCTGCTGTGCCGTGTGGCACTTGGTGCACACTTCGTTAGGCGACATGAGTTCCGTTCCGCCACCTTTAATCACGGAGTCTTTGTGCGGATTGTGGCAATCGACGCAACTTATCTTGCCTTCGAGAACAGGATGATGCGACGGCAGATTGAATTGCCCCTTCTTGTCCAAATGACATTGGAAACAGGTCTCAGGCGATTTGCGCGGGTTAACGATGGTGTTGGGGCCGCCGCCTGATTGAACGTGCAGGCTGCCGGGACCGTGACACGATTCACATCCGATATTCTTGGCGTTATCGCCCGGTGCCTTCAAATGAAAGTGGGTCGCCGTATGAAAACTATGAGCGATTTCTTGATGGCAGGTTTCGCATGCCTCTGAGCCAACAAAAGTGGCTCCAGGAATTTGCGGAGGGGCCACCATCTGTGTTCCCCCCATGCTGGCGCATGCAACCACGCCAAGGCTAATCAGCGTACCCAGCAGCAGAAACAGAACCCAACGCAAGCGACCTTCCTGCCGAATAACGACTTGGTGGAATTTGTTGCTTAAATTTTGTTTCAAAATAAAAGGGTCTTCGACAACTTTTTCAATCCAACCATTCTTTATCATACGGACTACACCATGATAATAGCTACGTATATCTTCAGCCCCGACTTATTATAGATTATCTAGCATGAGCATTTTATGCCATCTCCTGTGCGTGATTATGAGGTTCAGTATTAAATTCACAATGAATTAAGCTTAGCTTTTCTTGGCATTTTATAGACATCTATTGCCAGCAAGATCGGTCATACCAAGGACTAAAGATGCTTGTCTCAAGGGCATCATGGTGGCTTGAGGTTTTATATTCCCTCGTTCAAGACATCGAAGCTATGGGTCTTCTTCGTGCAATCTCAAAACTGCACAAACTCAAATAATAAATAAAGGTTGAGAGGAGCCTTCCACATGACCAGTGCAATTAATTCAAAATGGCCATGACTTCCAACAATTTTGAGGCTGCAAACTCCTTCAGAGATAAAAGAAGCTGGGCGACCAACGGGACTCGAAACCGTTAGATGAGAGTCGGGTGACGAGCCTTCATCCAAGCCTCAACATCAATATTGAATTGTTGGACTGCCTTGAGCAATCCATCAGCATCGGTGTCGCTCACGCCACCCGCGAAATCGTATTCGCATCCGTTGCGCTTCATCCGGCAGCCATCAAAATAGGTCGATAGCGTCGTAAAGGTCGGATCGGCCTCTTGTAGGGCCAAAAACGTGTTGTAATGGCCTCCGAGCGATTTTGGTCGGTAGCCTTCTGACCGGACAAGTATCAGCGACAATGTCCGTGCGGCATCGTAGGCCATGACGAATCGTGCATCCGCTGACAGGCCAGCCGCGACGGCATCTTGCAGACTCCGAGTCACTATCGAGCGCAAATTGTCCAACTCCGCCTTGCTGGTGGGCTCAGCCGTGACGTACCGGCCCAGCAATTTTGCCCAACTCATCCTGATTACCTATCACAAACAGCTTTGGCTTGTCCAATACCCGCGTCAGGAAATGATCTTTCGCTTTTTGCTTCTTCTCGAATTCCGCCGGGGTGTAGACAGTCGGATTGATTGCCCGGCCAAGAAGCTCGTGCGCGTGACGAAATGGTACCACAAGCTCCATCGGTGACACGGTGCCGACCACCATCAGGTCGATGTCGCTGTCACTTTGCTCACTGCCGTTGGCGATAGATCCGTAAACAAAGGCAACCCGTAGCTTTGACGCCAGGGGCTTCAAGGTGTCCACCAAGACATCCACGAGTCCGGCCGTTTTCAACATCAAGCCGCGCAGGTCAGAAAAGAGTGGCGAGTCCACATTGGCTTGATAATAAACCATCCGTCCCTGTTGGTGTGTCTTCAGGATTCTCGCTTCGGAGAGATTCTGCAACTCGCGTTGCAGGCTGGAGGACGGTACGCCCAGCCGACGTGCCAATTCCGAAACGTACCAAGCCTTCGCGGGTTGCACGAGCGTAGCCGCCAAAATCCCCTGGCGGGTCTTCGGGAGCAAAGCATCAAGTGGTCGCTTGTTTCGCATATTGCGTAAATACTAACGCATTATGCGTAAATGACAAGGGTTGAGTTTGTCATAAGCACCGTCCAACGGGTTACTACATTTATGGACTACCACGCTTGCGGTGGTAGAAAATACCTTGATATACCTAGTTGCATTAGGTAATGTGAAATTGTCATGATTTCTCGTGAACTTATAGCCGCTTCGACAGAACCGCTCGTGTTATCGCTATTACAACGAGGTGAAAATTACGGATACGCCATCGCTGAAAAAGTCAGGACGTTTTCCAAGGGTGAAATGGAATGGACGGAAGGCATGCTTTATCCCGTGTTACATCGTCTTGAAAGACGCGGCCTTCTGAAATCACGATGGGAAGCCGTCAATGGTGAACGTAAACGCCGTTATTACTCGTTAACCGCCAAAGGCCGCGAATCTTTGGGAAAGCGTCGTCAGGAGTGGCTTGCAGTACACGAGACCCTGACTGAAGCCTGGGGTGCCTGATATGTTTGATCTTGAGCAGAGCCTTCGCCAATGGCGGCAGGAGATCGAAGCGACACTGGCTTTTTCAAGCGAGGAAATCGACGAGTTGGAAGATCATCTCCGTTTTTCCGTTGATGCCAAACTCAAGGAGGGACTGACGCCGGAAAACGCTTGGACTCGCTCCTTGGGCGGGCTTGGCCCCGCGTCTGCACTGGCGCTTGAATTTGCCAAAGACAAACTCATGCCTGCATTGTGGCGCTTACTCATTGCGTGGTGGAGGCCCGCACTTCTTCTCTTTCTTTTCGGTCTCACCTTTTCTTTTTGCGTCCAACAAGGCTATCAGGAAGCTCAGCCAGGATATATATTTGATCCGTGGGTATCTGAGCCAAAGCTATGGGGAATGGCATGGGTCTGCCTGGTAGCCACGCTGATTTTGTTACCAGACAAAGCGCAAAAAAATGCTGTGCTGGCCGGTATTGGGAATGCCTTCTGCCTCATCCCTCTCCTGCACATTCTCTTTTACAATCCGCTGACCGAAAAAATCATCGGAACGGGGTGGGGTCACATGGCCGCATCTTTTGGCTGGCTTCCGATTTCCCTGAGCTTGATCTGCCTTCTTGTTTTGAATGTGTGGTGGTGGAAAAGAAATGCGGCTAATGAAGAAATTTCCGTGCTGTTGGCCGTGGCAGGGACGCTCATTCTGGTGCTTGCGCTATCGCCTTTCGTTGGCGAGGGGATCGGGAACCTGTCGATTCGCGAAGTCTATCACATGCCAACCGCCTCAGAGGTTACCTTCACCGGTAATATTCAAAGTGACTTTCTAAAGTGGAAATTTGTGGATGTGCTGATCGTCTCGGTTATTTATATAGCGAATATCCTCCCTTTCGGGTTGGCTCTTTTGATTTGCGCGGGAATTTTTATAATTCGCGGACTTGCTCGGAACAGGGTCATAAAAGCTCCGATGCGCAATGAGATATTTCCTTCGTTACCTACCCTGCCGTGGCTCATGGCGCTTGTTGGAAGCGGCTTCTGCTGGGTCTTGGGCAGTTTCCTCGAACCGCCCGTTAGTCAAAATCTTCGTCAGGCAGAGAAGGCCGTTTTTCATCCCAGCACTAATTACGGTGGATTGGAAATCATGGTTCTTTTATCCGCTCTTTTCTTTTTCATATGCGGATACGAATTGACTAGAAAACTCGCACGAGCCTCGCGTATCCGTCTGTTTTATGCAGCGATGCTGGTGACTTTTGAATTGGTTATGGGCTTGGGACTTCTTCCACTATTCCCTGCTTTACCTTCTGATAGTCCGCCGACGGTGTCCGCCGAACCCGAATGGCTTACCTGGCTCCTGGGCCTCGCCGTCCTGCTGATGGCTTTTTGCCAAACTTTCCTTATGATACGCAAACTTCGCCATCAAGTTGGGGTGATCAGTCTTTGGAAGTTTGAAGGCAGGAATCTCCTTGAACTCGGACTTACCCTCGGCTTGATCTTCGCCGGCTCCGGGTTGATTTTGTATATGGTCGCCGTCGTTATGGCTTTTGAAAGCACCTCTGTCATTTCCGCCATGATCGCTTGGGGAAATTCAATTAAAGACCCAGCCGTAAATCATTTTTATCCTCAGATATATGGCACGCCGGATCATCTTGCTTTTTGGGTAACCTCCGGGATCGGCTATCTTTCCTTCTGCCTTGCTGCCGGACTCGGTGCTGTCATCGTCTTGTCCGCGCTTGAATTCATTCGTTTCAATAGCTTCCGTCTTTATAAAATCCGAAAGGCCAGACAAGGATTGGCTGAAACTTTAGTGCTTAGCGAATAGGCGAGCATACAAAGCCGTCGTGGACGGTCAGTACAAAAGGGCCACTTGCTCGATCTGGTAATATTCTTCGAGTGTTTGGGCGAAATGACGAACCACGCAATGGCTTCGGTTTCCGTAACGACGTGCCTCTGAAATAGGCTTTTATGATCGCCAACTGACCACAATCTGCCCACACTTTTGAAGGTGAAAATCTCTTTAGAGGTAAAAGAGGGGGCGACCGACGGGACTCGAACCCGCAACAGCCAGTACCACAAACTGGAGCTCTACCATTGAGCTACGGCCGCCATTGGAAAACCCCACGCTATCGCATTTACTGCCGATTGACAAAAAAAAATCTGCAAAAGATCAAGACTGGCGGTTGAGGCCATTAACGGGTTAGGTTGAAGCGATGAAAGTGATCGGTTCCATGGCCGCGATGCAGCGGCAGAGCGCCATCTGGATGCGTTCGGGTGAGGTGGTGGGGTTTGTGCCGACGATGGGCGCGCTCCATGAGGGACATCTCACGCTCATTCGTCGCGCTCGCGCGGAATGTCGTTGCGTGGTCGTGAGCATCTACGTGAACCCGACGCAGTTCGGGCCGAAGGAAGACCTGGCCCGCTATCCACGCCCACGGCACCGCGATCTGGCTCTCTGTCGTGCGGCAGGTGTCGATTTAGTCTTTGCGCCGGCCAATCTCTATTTACCCGATCACTCGACCTTCGTGGAGGAGAACCATTTTTCCCAGGGACGATGCGGTACTTCGCGCCCCGGCCATTTTCGGGGTGTGGCCACGGTCGTATTAAAACTCTTCAACCTCGTGCATCCGACGCGGGCCTATTTCGGGCAAAAGGACGCACAGCAGGTCGATGTCATTCGTCGCATAGTGCGCGATCTGAATGTCCCCGTGAAATTGATTGCCGTGCCGACCGTGCGTGATTCCGATGGCCTCGCACTTAGTTCGCGCAATCGGTACCTCTCACCGGAGGAACGAACCATCGCGGTGAAATTCGCCCGGTTGCTTCAAGAGGCAACGAAGCAGAAAGCCAATCAAGCCGCATGGCTTCGTCGCCAACTGAAGCGTCTTGCCGGTTTGCGACTCGATTACGTCGAGATTGCTGGGGGGCGTCTCTGCGTTGCGGTCTGGGTCGGGAAAACACGACTGATCGACAACGAACGCCTGCCATCATCGGGCTAGACAAGTATTTCCAGGCACATACGCTCGCAAAAAATGAAGCCCTCCCATTTTTCCCGCCGTCAATTCCTTGGTATCGCCGGGGGTGCGGCTGCAAGTTGCGTTGCGCCTGTTGTCGCTGCCCAAGTCACCAACAGTCCGGTAACCGCTCGCAAGCCGGTATTACATGTGGGTGACTTTAAAAAAATTTACGATCCCTCAATTGGAGAGAAAGAGAAATGGTACATCAATGACCACACCTTCATCCGCGCCGAGGACGGGCAGTGGCATCTCTTCGGCATAACCCATCGGGAGCCAGCCGCTCCGCTAGACGAGAAAATTTTTGCTCACGCCACGGCTCCCAATCTCATGGGGCCTTGGACCAGGCAGGATCCCATTTTGCCAGCCAACAAAAGCGCAGGGGAAACACATGTCTGGGCTCCCTATGTGTTGCGGAACGACGGCTCTTACTGGATGTATTATTGCGGTGGAGGGGTGAGTGATAAAGGCGGGGAGGATCACGCCAAATATCGCATTCACCTCGCGACCTCGACGGATCTTTTCCATTGGGAACGGAGTTCTGCCAACCCGATGGTTGTTGATGGCTATGACGCTCGCGACCCGATGGTTCTCAAGGTCGATGACCAATGGGTGCTCTATTACACGGCCACGAGTACTCCGCATGGTGGAAATCATACGGTGGAGTCTGTTACCAGCCAGGACCTCACCCATTGGTCGAATAAAAAGGAAGTCTTCCGCCATCCTGAGGTTGGTACTTATGGCGGGCCTACGGAATCGCCCTTCGTGGTCAGTCGAAACGGAAAACACTATCTCTTTGTTTGCACGAATGCTGGCTACAACCAGTCGGCGGTTTATGAAAGCGATTCACCGTTTCATTGGGACATGGCAAATGAGGTCGGAAAATTTCCCGCCCATGCCGCCGAAATCATCCAGACTCCCGAGGGGAAATGGTATGCCTCCCGCGCCGGTTGGGGACAGGGTGGCGTCTATCTGGCGGAACTCAACTGGGAGACGTAAGAGTTTTAAGAGAGGTCTCCACCGGTTAACAAGATCGGGTTGCGAGCGGATAGCGGATGCGGTTGATAGGAATGAAGCGCCTCTGTGCCGTGCAATCGCGCGCGAGTATAGAGATCCCATTGACGGGTAAAAACTTTGTCCCAGGAAAAGCGGGCATGGACGAGCCGGGAAGCCTCGACACCGAGCGCGGCAAGATCGAGTTTTTCAAATCGTTCGATGGCATTGGCCAGATCAACCGGCTCATTTCGCTTCGCCCATTGATCGATCCCCACCATGATATTGGCGTCCATGAAGCTGCCGCGAATGCCTACGCAGGGCAGTCCGCAGGCCTGTGCTTCGAGGACGACGAGACCAAATGTTTCGCAAACGCCGGGATGGATGAAAAGATCGGCGGCATGGTAATAACGCGCCAGTAGATCGTTGTCTTGAATGTAGGAACGCCAGGTGAGCGCTCCGGTACGATGACGTGTTGCGGGCAAAACGCGGCGTAAAGGACCGTCGCCGACAATGACGAGATGGTAGGTGTTCGGATGTCGGGCATGGAGCACTTCAAAAGCGGCCAGAAGCATCTCGATATTTTTCTCCGGGGAGAGACGGCCCACGTACAGCAGGATTTTTTTGTCGCGGGGAAGTCCCAGTTCATCGCGTAACGTGTCGTCACTGGAAACAGGTCGAAACGCCTTGGTATCGACACCGAGATTGAGCGTTACCGTGTTCGTCACACCCCAGCCGTAGAGAACCTGGCGAAGGTGTTCCGAGGGCACCAATGTTGTGTTGAAAAGACTGTAAAGCCGGACGATATAATCCTGCGCATAACTGAGCACGGCATCACGCAGCCAGGAACCTCCGTATTTAAGAGCAGTGCGCAGGTAAGCTTCCGGAAAATGCGAATGATAGAAACCAAAGACCGGCGCATGCAATTGATGACCGGCGCGCAGGGCAGTCCATGCGAGATGGTAAGGATCACCCGATTCGATCACATCAGGCCGTATCTCATCGAGAAGATCAAGGACGAGCCTCGTATTCAGGATCAGCCGGTAACGCGAGGGATATCGCGAAAAGAAATCGAGCCGGGGCGAGCGAATGGTGTGGAGATGAAGCCGTCCTTCGCGTTCATAGCGGGTCTCATTTCCGGGTACGATGAGGTGGTGCTCGTCGCACGTGTGTTCGACAACGTGGCGACGCTTTTCCGAGATATAGCGTTTCACCCCGCCGCTGACGGGCGAGTAAAACTGGGTGACATCACAAATCTTCATGTCGCCACCGTGACAGGCTCAATGCACATCCATCGGCCCATCGGTTTTTAAGCGTTTTTCTTATTACTTTTTCCGTTGATATCGAAAAGGGAGGAAACCGATTCACCACCATGAATGCGTTTGATGGCCTCGCCGAGTAGGCTGGCCACGCTGAGCACCGTCAGCTTGAACCCGGGAATCGGGCGGACGATCGTGCTGTTGGTGGTGACGAGTTCGTCGATAGCCGATTCCTGCAGGCGCTTGTGCGCGATGTCCGTGAAGAGGGTATGGGAAACCGCAGCGATGACGCGTTTGGCGCCATGCTCCTTGACCAGCTTGGCTGCACCGGTGAGGGTGCCGGCGGTTTCGGTCAAATCATCGACGAGCAGGATGTCCTTGCCCTCGACATCTCCGACGAGATATTGCGATTCGACCGAAGTCGGGCTGGTGCGCCGCTTGGCGACGATGGCCAGTCCCGTGTTGAGCAGTTGGGAATAGGCGGAGGCCATTTTCATGCCGCCGACGTCGGGAGAGACCACGAGTAAATTATCCAGCTTCAGTGAGGCGAGGTAGCGATAGAGAACTGGTGCGGCGTAGAGGTGATCCACGGGAATATCAAAAAATCCCTGAATTTGTTGCGCGTGCAGATCCATGGTCAGTACGCGATGTGCGCCGCTGGCCACGAGGAGATTGGCCACGAGTTTGGCAGTAATCGGAACGCGAGGCTGATCCTTGCGATCCTGCCGGGCATAGCCGTAAAAGGGCATCACGGCAGTGATGCGATGCGCGCTGGCCCGTCGCGCCGCATCAATCATAATGAGCAACTCCATCAAATTCTGGTTGGTCGGCGGTGCCGAGGGCTGAACGATATAGATATCGCGTCCGCGAATATTCTCGTTGATTTTAACGAAGGTCTCGCCGTCCGGGAAGGAGTTGACCGTGGCCTGGCCAAGGGGGACTCCGACATAGTCGGCAATTTCCTGGGCGAGGGCGGGGTTGGCGTTTCCGGTGAAAACCTGCGGGCCGGTATTATCCATAGCCCGTGAAGTGTGCGCGTTGTGCGGCAGTTGCGGCAAGCTAGAACTCACCTTTTTCGTGACGATTGGTTTTTTTGAGAGATTTTGGTAAATTTCAACCATGTCCGACTCTGTTCCCACGGCAAAGCCCTCTTCCCGGTGGTCCTGGTATTCGCCGATCACACTGCTCAAGCGATTGCTTGTTTGTCTTTTGATCGGGTACGTGATTATTTGCGCCTATCTTTACCTTGAGCAGACCCGACTTATTTATCCGGGATCCCTGAAAGGCCACATTGAGCCTCAAAAAGCGTTACTCCGGGCTAAAGCTGCCGGATTGGTGCCTTGGAATGATTCCGTTAACGGTTCGTTCATACTCGAAGGTTATATCCGTCCCAGTTTCACCGGGCCGACATCGCGTGGCACCATCATCTTTTTTCATGGCAATGGCGAATGGTGCGTGGATCGAACATGGGATGCTGATGCCATTGCCCGTCGGGGTTTCCGTGTTTTTCTTTACGAGTATCCCGGTTTTGGAGGAAGACCCGGCATCCCCAGTGAAACCGCGATTGTGCCGGATGCCCGTGCCTTGATCCGTTCCCTGGATCAAGCGGGTTATGGGCCCATCTACGTCTGGGGTGAGTCGCTGGGAACAGGAATTTCTGCGGCTGTTTGTGCAGATACGACCCTGCCCGTCCATGGCCTTGCGCTCCTGATGCCCTGGGACAATCTCGCGAACGTGGGGCTATCCATGTATCCCTGCGTTCCGGTCAGGTGGCTGCTTGTCGATAAGTACGATTCCATCGCCAATCTCGAGCACTTCAAGCATCCGGTCTGCGTTATGCGCGGTGACCGGGATGGAGTGATTCCACCGTCGCTCACGCTTAATTTCTTTGCGCATCTGTCGAACCCCAAAAAGATGATCCTCGAAAAGGGATTCGGGCATGGCAATTGGCCGCGTTCGCCCGAATTGTCATGGTGGGACGATGTCCTGAATTTTATCGCGCCGCCGGAGAAGGCGCTGGTTGGGAAGTAGGCTTCGGTTTCTTTTTTTCCGCTTCGAACAAGGCGAGTTCCCGTGCCGTGAGTTGCCGGGTCGGCACGGTATAATAGGTTTCATGGCTTTTGCCATCGGGGGCGATACCCTTGCTCACTGCGAAAAATGGCATCTCGGGCCAGTGGACGGCGATGGAGGTTGCCAGCTTCATCGGCAGAAATCCGCTGATATCCATATTCCCGAAAACACCGATGACCAGGCCATACATCGCCAGCGAAAGTGCCGGGATACCCCAGAATCGGTACGATTTGAAGATGGCGGGAACGCGCATGAGCTTGGAATATCCCTACACGGAAATTCGCTTTGTTGAAACCACGTTATTCCGAGTCTGGGATCATTCAACGCGCTGACACATGGCCGTCCCCGTAGAGCGCATTCATTTTTCCCTTATGAATGGGTAGGAAATCGGTGCAGAGACGGACGCGGGTATTGTTCATGGGAATTTTGACATTCGCATTCAGGTAAAGAATGGGCGTGGTCGTGGTATCATCGTCAAAGAGGGGATTCCATTGGTAGCTTGAGCCATATTGCGCGAAGCTGCTGGGCGAAGAACCCAAGTCAACGGGACACTTGATGGTGTCAGTAGTGATGCCATAAGCGGCCAAGGCACCGACGAGATTCGTGGCTCCGCTATTGGGAGGATAGACCGGAGCAGCGGCCTGGTCGATTTCCGGATATTCATTGTTATTATCTGCGGCAGCCTGGGATACCGCGATGCCGATCGAACGCAGATTAGCCGCGCACTTCAAACCGCGGGCTTTCAGGATCATCGTCTGTCCGGCAGGTATTAAGAGCGTGCTTAACAAGGCGATAATTGCCATCACGACAAGCATCTCCACCAGCGTGAAGGCAATGAGACGGTGCCTTCGTAAAAAAGATAACTTCATTGCTTTCCCTGGGCAGCCATGCGAACCGAAACCATCCGTTGCATCCGTTGCGCCCGTTGTTCGGGAGACATCCGTGACATGCGACCGCCGTCGGGATTATCCGCCATTCTTGCCTGCATGTGCTGGATTAGCATGGCGGGTTGTTGCTCGGGGGGGGCGGCTTGAACATCCTTTCGGAATTTGGCCTCCTGGTCGAGCTGGTTAAGCACACTGGCCTTGGCGCCATCGGGTAATCCATTCGCGGCGTTACGCATCCGATCATCCATCGTGCTCCAACCGGTATCTCCTGCAAAGTCACGTCTGCCGCCACCATCTCCCGCACCCCGCTGGCCGCGGACTCGCTGAAAGACGACATAGGCCTGCGTATACGCGCCGTGACTATGGCTTACGAAATTCTTGATGGCGCTGACGATGGAAGAACTGGGTGCTGGCGGATTGGCCACCGGCGGATCCCATGTCGAATTAGCCATGATGAAGATGTCTGCGGATTGGGCAAAAGCCTGCAGAAAACCCTGCACGGAGGTTGGAGGGCCGACCGGGGTTGGAGTTGCCGGAGTCGCCCCGAGTTGGTTGTTTCCGGCTTGAAGTGGCGTTGGGGTAGTTGGGTTGGTGCTGACGGGGATGACCACTTCTTTGAGTCCCGGCCATGTTTGCAGGCGTGGGTCGGCTACGGGCGGATCACTGTCGTCATCGCTGCCGGTGGCCAGCATCCCGAGCGTGGTGCGATAGTTGTAAGTCTTGAGATTATCGTCGGGTGTTCCCGTCTCAAAAGAGCGAATCTCTGCTTTTACATCGGCAGCGGTGGCGGCGACGAAAAAGGCCATGTTCCATTGTGCGCCGCCTCTGCCAAAACCGCCGCCTCTTCCACCAAAGCCGTTTCCACCAGGTGCGCCGGCAGGAGGCGCTCCGTTTCCCGCTTCACCGGGGTTTCCACGCCCAACATTTGGAGGGGGAGTGATATTGACGGCTAAACTTTCCAACGCCTCCGGCAACGGCACCTTATCGACATACATGCTTACTTTGGTATCGGGGTCGATATTGGTGTAGATCTTCACCCAGCCCTGCCACTCGATGCTTTTAATCACCTGGCTCAAAGGCTTGTTCTGTACCTTTACCGTGATGAGACCCCAGTCCGAAAAGAAATAATAGACGAAGTTCGCCAGCATGAGAAAGGCGATGATTGCCCCTGCGAGAGTATAGCGGTTACGTGGCATATTTAATTAGACCCCTGATAGCCCATAAAGGATTCTAATAATTTTTTTAATTACGGAATTGTAATGTCTGGAATGCTCAGTCACAACGACTTACTACAATTCCAGCAATTTTTGGTGAATTCCCCCGAACCCGCCATTGCTAAAGACTACCACAACATCGCCCGGTTTCAAAAGTGGGTTAAGTTTGGCGACAATGGCATCGGCATTCGATTCATAATAGGCAGGCACCCCCGCCGCATTGATGTCGGCGACGACTTGCTCGGGATGCAGCCGTTCATGGACGGGAATTTGTTCCAGCATCGCTACTTGGGCCACGAAAACGCCATCGGCGAGTGAAAGCGCCGCAGGCAAATCTTTTTGAAAGACCGCGCGCCGGGTCGTGTTACTTCGGGGTTCAAACAAGGCCCACAATCGGCGGTGAGGGAAACGTTGGCGCAACCCCTGCAAGGTTTCGCGCATGGCGGTGGGGTGATGACCGAAGTCATCAATGATGGTCACGCCGCGCACTTCGCCACGGATTTCCTGGCGGCGCTTCACGCCCTCAAATGTGGCCACGGCCTTGACGATTTCCGGCAGCGGAATCTGGTAAAAATGGGCGGCAGCAATCGCCATGGCGGCATTGCGGACATTGAACGTGCCCGACATTGGCAGCGTGAACTCAGTCTCAAACATCCGGAAAACCTGCATCTCACCCTCGGTCCGAACATCGTGGATCCGAACCGCGGCATTTTCCGAAAAACCGACTTCGAGGATGGGGGCGGGACTTTCCTTCACCACGGCGAGCGCGTTGGCGTCGTCGGCATTGACCAGCACCATGCCATTGCGCGGGACGATCCGCACAAGGTGCGAGAATGATTTTTGGATGGCCGCCAGGTTGTCGAAAATATCGGCATGGTCGAATTCGAGATTGTTGATGATGACCAGCTCGGGCAGGTAATGGAGGAATTTGCTTCGCTTGTCGAAGAAGGCGGTGTCGTATTCGTCGCCCTCTAAAATCCAATAAGACCCCGATTGCTTGGTGCAGCCCTGAGGCAGATTTTTCGGCAGCCCACCGATCAGATAGGAAGGCTTGCGTCCGGCATGTTCAAAAATCCACGCGAGAAGCGAGGTCGTCGTTGTTTTGCCATGCGTCCCGGTCACAACGAGGTTATGGGTCTTGCGCAGGAAATAGGTTTTCAACGTCTCCGGCAACGAGAGATAAAAGCGCTTCGCTTCGAGCGCCGCCTCCAGTTCGGGATTGCCGCGCTTGATCGTGTTTCCCACGACAAGGATCACATCCTCCGTGGGGAGATTTTCCGGGCGGTAACCAGCTTGGATGGTAATCCCCTTTTCCGCGAGGAAGGTTGACATGGGAGGATAGACGCTCTCGTCTGAACCGGTCACCGCATAGCCTTCGTCGCGCAACATGGCAGCCACCGCCCCCATGGCGGTTCCGCAAATGCCAAGAAAGTGAAACGCGCGTGGAGGTGCCTGAACCGGGGAGAGAGAAGGTGTTGCCATGACTGGCCGAATACCTTGTGGCGCAGCCCGGCTCCCCGCAACTTTTTTCGTTTTTTAATCCTTTTTTGGGTTTAATTTCTCAAAGCTTGCCTCGGCTTTGTCTGGATAACCGCTTCCGAGGTAGCCGCCGCTGTCCCCAGCGGCGGTGCCTTTCGTGCAGCTTCTTCCAATCTTCCGCCGCTGGGGACAGCGGCGGCTACCTTAAAATACCTCGGAACTCGCTCCGTGATTCTTTACTTCCGTTGTCTTTCGTAATTCCGTCAATAGATGCCTTAGAGGTAACAATCCATAACTTTATCATTAAAGTTAAAATCCTTTGACCAATGAGCTTTCCAACCCTAAAAATAACCCCCTTGCGATTCAAAAGATCGTGAGTTTTAAAAGCCTATGGACCTCAAGGAAATCAAAGCTGTCATTGACCTGATGACACGAAACGGCCTCTCGGAATTCGAACTCGAAAAGGGAGACTTCAAGCTCCGCGTCAAGCGCGGTCCCGGAGGCGAATGGGTTGCCTCAACGACTCCAGCTTCGAGCTCGGCACCTACCCAACACGTCCAGGTTACTTCGATTCCAGCGGTCTCAGCGGCAACTCCAATATCGACACCAGCGGTTTCAGCGGCGGGTGCTGCTCTTTCTCAAATCGTATCGCCCATGGTGGGGACATTCTATCGCTCTCCCTCTCCCGATTCGGCTCCCTATATTGAAATTGGGCAGGAAGTGAACGAAGACACGGTCGTTTGCATTATCGAAGCCATGAAGGTAATGAACGAAATTAAAGCCGAAACTCACGGCGTTATCGTTGAAGTTTTGGCGCCTAACGGCAAACCGGTCGAATTTGGCAAGCCACTCTTTGCCGTCCGACCTGCTTAACCACCCCTCAAAAGCTTCTTTTGCCCTGATCCATGTTTGACAAGATACTAATCGCCAATCGCGGCGAGATCGCCCTTCGCATCATTCGTGCTTGCAAGGAACTTGGAATCAAAACGCTCGCGGTCTATTCGGAGGCGGATGTCGATTCCCTCCACGTTCAACTGGCAGACGAAGCAATCTGTATCGGTAAAGCTGCGAGCCAGGATAGTTATCTCAAGATCGACCGCATCATCAGTGCCGCCGAGATTGGCGACGTGGACGCCATCCATCCCGGCTATGGCTTTCTGGCGGAGAACGCGCATTTCGCCGAGGTTTGCGAGAGTTGCAATATCAAATTTATTGGCCCCAAGGCCGATGCGATCAAGAAAATGGGCAACAAGGCGATTGCCCGCGAAATGGCTCGCAAGGCCGGGGTACCTGTAACACCGGGCAGTAATGGAATCGTCGAAACCGACCAGGAAGCCCTGAAAATCGCCAAGCAGATCGGGTATCCGATCATGATCAAGGCAGTTGCGGGCGGCGGAGGTCGCGGCATGCGCCAGGCCCATAACGATGTCAGCCTGGTTCAGGGTTTCAATGCGGCTCGCATGGAAGCCGAAAAAGCCTTTAACAATGGCGCGCTCTATCTCGAAAAGCTGATCGAGAACCCGCACCACATCGAATTTCAAATTCTTGCCGATAAGTATGGAAAAATCATCCATGTCGGCGAACGCGATTGCTCGATCCAGCGCCGCAATCAGAAACTGCTCGAAGAGTCGCCTTCACCGCTTGTAACGCCAGCTTTGCGGAAAGCGATGGGACGCGCCGCGATCAAGCTGGCCCACGCGGTTAATTACGAGAATGCGGGCACGATTGAGTTCCTCGTCGATGACAAGATGAACTTTTATTTCATGGAAATGAACACTCGCATCCAGGTGGAACATCCCGTGACGGAAGAGGTTTATGGAATCGACCTGGTGAAGGAACAAATCCGCATCGCGCTGGGGGACAGGCTCAACAAGGATTTCGACGATCTTCAGCCGCAAAAACACGCCATCGAGGTGCGCGTCAATGCGGAAGACCCTTTCAATGATTTCCGGCCCAGTCCCGGCAAGATTGATCTTTTCTATGCGCCGGGCGGCCATGGCATCCGTTGGGATTCCCACGTCTATGCCGGTTATACCGTGCCGCCCTATTACGATTCGATGATTGGCAAGTTGATCGCGTTTGGCAGTGATCGCACGACGGCTATGAATCGCATGTCCCGCGCGCTCGATGAATTTGTCATCCGGGGCATCAAGACGACGGTGCCGTTTGGCCAGCTTATCCTCAAGGATCCCGATTTTCGCCGGGGTCGTTACAGCACCAATTTTGTCGAGGGCTTCATCAAGCAACGCCAATCCATCCTGCCTCCGCGTGAAGGGTAGAAAGAGCCGTCATCCTGAGCGCTCTTGAACAACGCCGTCAGCAGCTTGCGCGCGCGCGCCTCTACACCATCGTCGATACGGGTTACGTGGAACCTGAACGCCTGGCGCACATCACCAGTCAACTCGTCGCTGGTGGCGTGGATATCATTCAGTTGCGGGCAAAAAAGCTCACCCTTCCTGTCATTGCGAACCTGGGTAAAAAAATGCGCGCACTCATTCCTGCCACGGGCCCGCTATTCATCCTTAATGATCATCCCGAACTGGTGCCGGAAATCGGCGCGGATGGGATTCATGTCGGACAGGACGATCTTTCCGTGGCTGAGGCTCGTGCCCAGGCAGGAGCCGAAGTAGTGGTGGGAAAATCGACTCACAGCTTCGAACAGGCCGTGGCGGCTGAACGCGAAGGTGCCGATTACATCGGGGTCGGGCCGATCTTCGCGACGCCGACCAAGCCCGATTACGTCCCGGTCGGCCCGGCGCTGATCGGACGGGTTCGCGGGCAGGTTCATGTGCCGCAATTTTGTATCGGAGGCATCAACGAACTGACGTTGCACAAAGTTATTGCCGCCGGGGCATTGCGAGTGGTCATCGTTTCGGCGCTTTTGCAAAGCCGAGACATTCCCGCTTACTGTCAGCGCGTACGGGAGCAGTTGGAAAATCCGTCATCCTGATCTTTCGATAAGCTCAGGGTCTAAAGACGAATCGATCAGTTCGATTCTTTCTTCCCCTCGTACCCAAGTTGAACTTGGGTACGAGAAACAAAATTCCCCGCCGATTGCGGCGGGGAATTAACTCTCATCAGATCAATGCACCAGTTTAATGATGGGAATAGGCTCCATGATAATGGCTGCTGTGATGGTAGGTATATCCACCATGCCAGTATCCATGATACCACGGATAGTAACCCGGCCCCACATAGATGGCAGGCCCGTAATCGTAATAATCATAATAAGGGGGAGGATAGTAGTACCCGTAATAACCCGGGGCATAATATCCACCCTGATAGGGGCCGCCAAAACCCACGCCTACATTGACATGCACCCCTGCGCTAGCCTGGCTTGAAAAACCAGCCACCGCCAAAAATGCAAATATAAGAATAAGAAAGAATTTTTTCATAAGATTACCTCTTCTTCTAAGACGCTTTCCCGGTGCCTTCCCTTCGATTTATTTCTCAATGAAGGCCGCTTGGGGAAGTAAATGCGTCTTGTTTTTTCTACTTCAATCTACCCCATTATCGGCACATCGCAAGGTGACCATCACTTGACCGCCTCTGTCCCGTCTCCTATATCCCTTAACAGACGCATGCACATTTTCCGCACGGCCTTTCTGCTTATCGGGCTTCTTTTTTTCATGCCGTTGGTGCACGCCGCCAAGGTCAAACTCGGCATCGACGTCTTGGAGGCAAACCAATTCGATCAACTCCAGGGGATGCGCGTTGGGCTGATCACCAACGCCACCGGGGTCGATTCCCGCGGAATAAGCACGGTCGATATTTTGCGTCACGCGCCCGGCGTGAAACTGGTGGCGCTTTTCGGCCCGGAACATGGCGTTTATGGTTCCGACTGGGCCGGGGCCTACGTTGCATCAAGCACTGACGCACATACGGGCCTGCCGATTTATTCCCTTTACGGCCCGACGACCAAGCCGACACCGGAGATGCTCAAGGGCATCGATGTCCTCGTCTATGACATCCAGGACATCGGCTGTCGCAGCTACACTTTTATCAGCACACTCGGTCTTGCGATGGAGGCGGCCGGGGAGGCGCACATCAAGTTTTTCGTTCTCGACCGGCCCAATCCGCTGAACGGCAATCGCGTGGAAGGCATGATGCCAGCCCCGGGATTTCGCAATTTTGTCTGCCAATGGAATATCCCTTACGTCTATGGCCTCACGCCCTGCGAGCTGGCCTACATGATTGACCAGACCCCAGGCTGGATCAAAAAGAAACCGGCCCTCACCGTCGTTCGCATGACGGGTTGGTATCGTTCCATGTATTGGGATGACACCGGCCTGATCTGGGTACCCACGTCGCCCCACATTCCGACTCCAGAGACAGCGCTCAATTACGTGGCCACTGGCTTTCTCGGCGAGGCAGGCGGAATAAGCCACGGCGTCGGGTACACGCTCCCTTTTGACGTCGTGGGACATCCCTCCTTTAACTCGTTCACTCTCGCCGAACAGTTTAACCAGTTGCAAATTCCCGGGGTGCTCTTTCGTCCCACCACCTTCAAGCCATTCTATGGCGTGTTCAAGGACAAGGTGTTGAATGGCGTCCAGATTTTTTACACGGATCGGGACAAGGTGAATTTGTGCAACCTGGCGGTGCAGATTCTTTATCGGGTCTATCACGATCCAGGGACGAAAATGTTCCTGCCCGATGCCAGCGGTGAATCAGGCCCCGATGCGTTCGATAAAATTGCCGGTGGCGATGCCCTGCGCACTTCCCTGCAAAAAGGCGATACTCCCGACGCCATCATCACCTCCTGGCAGGCTTCGCTGGCGGCTTACCGGGAAGCGCGACGCCCTTACCTGCTTTATGGTGAACAACCCCGAACGGGTATGACCAACCCGGACGCGACCCCCAATGACGTAAAACCGGCACCCGTCAAAAAAGCTACCGGAAATTGATTTTTTGATGGAGACTGGTTGACCGTGTTCCAAATTGTTTTCAACGATCGCAGTGCCGCCGAACTGGCCCATCTGCCTAAAACTCTCCAACTGCAAATCCTCAGCGAATTTAATTTCCTTCCCGAGGATCTGAAAAACGTCGATTCGGAAAAATTCGGCAAGCTTCACCGCAAAGGCCGCAATCTCTATCGCTATCGCACAAAAGATTACCGGATTTATTTCGAACATACCGACGCGGGCCTGTTGATCCATCGCGTGTTGCATAAAAACACGCTCAAGGATTTCCTCTTCCGCACCAAACTGCCCATGGCCGAGGACGAGATGCTGCAAAAAGTGCCCGAGTTCTGGGAACTGATTGACGGAAGGCGATAGAGTGTTTTCGATTAACATGAACGCACTTCTCTCCTCGTCATCCTGAGCGGAGCCGAGATGCAAAGCGGTGGTTGAATCTAAGACTTACCCGAGGCGAAGTCGAAGGACATGGCTTGATAAACCAAACGCGAAAGTGGCGTCACAAAATTTTCAAGCACCACAAGGGATTCCCGCTTATCGCTTGCGCAAAAAGTGAAAGCCTTTACTTCCTTTCAGCAAGGATTGTTCCGAAGCGCCTGGGTGGGTTAGTATGAATGGGTCATGCTAGGAACTGCCTCTTCACCATCCCGACATATTCTCATTTCCGGTGGAGATGGAAACCTGGCCAGCGCCTTGAAGAAAGAGTTTTCGCGCGAAGCCAACAACGAGGTGCGCGCGCCTGGACGCAAGGAAATGAACGTGCGAGACGAAGCGCAGGTTCAGTCTTATTTTTCGCAGCTCGAGCGATTGGATCTGCTCATTGCCAATGCGGGACTGGTTCGTGATAACGCAGTGACCCGTTTGACTGCGGATGATTTTTCCGACGTCGTGGATACCAATTTGCGTGGAGCCTTTTTATGCGCCCGCGCCGCGTTGAAATTGATGCTGCCGCAAAAGAGCGGTCACATTCTGCTGATTGGTTCCCGCGCTGCCCGTTGCGGCACTCGCGGCCAAAGCATCTATGCCGCGGCCAAGGCGGGACTCATCGGGCTGGCGCAAAGCATCGCGCGTGAGTACGGCCCGCGTAATATCCGCTGCAATGTGGTGCTGCCCGGTTTTCTTGAAACGCAGATGACGGCGTCGCTCTCCGCGGAACGACGTGAAGAAATACGGAAGGAACATGCTCTTGGCCGATTCAACACGACTGAGAATGCCGCCCGTTTCGTCGCCTTTCTGGCGTCACTCGATCATGTTTCAGGCCAGGTTTTCACTCTCGACTCGCGCATCGACCGCTGGACATAAGCTCAGGATCACGGGCTTTTCTCCCAGTCAATTTCCAACGCATCTCATAAATCGTTGAGAAGTTTTCCGAGCTGCTCCGGGTCGGTCACGGGTAATCGACAGGCGAAATTTTCGCACAGATAGGCTGTCGGCTTATCGGGCGTGGTTGGCAAGCCGGCGATCACGGAATGATTTGGAGCGAAAAAATCACGGCTTTTCGCATCGGTGATTTGGATGACGATCAATTGCGGAAGATGACGGCGACGCGCTTCCTTCAGAAAAGCCGCAAGACCGGGATGAGCCGGATCGGCACTGTGCAGGATCAGATGGATCGGCGGAGTCTCCAGCAACGAAGCTGCGGCCAGTAGCAGCGGTATGCCGAAAGGTTGGGCCTCAAGTCGCGAGGCGAAGGCATGCACCGTTCGGCGGGCGCGGTCAATCAGCGCATCGTCGTGCAGCAATTGGCCGAGACGCCACAGGTTAAGCGCCGCGACGGAACTCGGCGTCGGTTCCGCCCCGTCGTAGTCCTCCTTCATCCGCAGGAGAATGGCCGGGTCGCGATCCGTGGTGGAAAAATAACCGCCGCGCTCCTTGTCCCCGAAATGAAGATCAAATGTTTCTTGGAGTTGTTGCGCCCAGCGAAGCCACTCGGGATTGAAATCGGCTGCATAAAGATCGAGCAGGCCGCTGATGAGGAACGCATAGTCGCTGGCAAATCCGTGGATGTTGGAAGGCCCCTGGCGATAGCTGCGTTTGAGTTCTCCGCTCGTCGAATCGAAAAGATGCTCGCGCACGAATGTGGCCGCGCGTTGGGCGGCGCGGAGATGGGAAGATTCTCCGAGCACTTGCGAGCCTCGCGCAAAAGCGCCGATCATCAGCCCGTTCCACGCGGTAAGAATTTTGTCGTCGAGATGCGGACGCGGACGCAGCCCCCGCTTGGCCAGCAACACGGAGCGATCATCATTCAGTCGATGCTCCATGTTTTCCAGGGGACGCTTGAAACGTTCCGCAGCTTCCGGGATGGAGAGTCGTTGAATGAGAACATTCGTGCCCTCCAATTCGCCATGCGGATCGGAACTCACCGGGACATTGCCGTTTCGTTCGACTCCATACGTGGCGCAAAATTCCCCGGTCCGCTCTTCACCCAAAACTTCGAGCGCTTCGTTGTAGGTCCAGATATAAAAGGCACCCTCGCTTTTTTTGACCGCATCCGCGCGCGGCAGGCTGTCGGCATCTTCCGCGGAAAAGAATCCGCCCTCGGGGCTGGTCAGGTCGTGCTCGACGTATTGAAGAATATTGCGCGCAACTTTCGCGAAACAATCATCGCCCGAAACCTGGTAAGCGGTCAGGTAAGCCTGCGCCAGTTGCGCCTGGTCATAGAGCATCTTTTCGAAATGCGGCACATGCCATTCGGCATCGACCGAATAACGATGAAAGCCACCGCCCAGGTGATCGTGCATTCCGCCACTCGCCATTTTGCGCAACGTATGCAACGCCATGCTCTGGGCCACTTCGGCATCTTTTCCGGCGCTCCCTTTTTGTGCGGCAACTTGAAAAAGGAATTGCAGATTGACCGGACGCGGGAATTTCGGCGCGCCACCAAAACCGCCCTCGGATCCATCGAACATGCGCGTGTATTGGGAAAGCCCGAGTTGCACCGTCTTCGCCGTGTTCCACGAATCGTGCGCGCCTTTTATCACTTCATCCTCCGCCTCCTGAAGGGCGGTCAGGAGCGAACGCGCCTTGTCCTCGATTTGCGCGCGATCCGATTTCCAAAGCTCCGCGATCCGCCGCAGCACGGTGATGAATCCCGGGCGACCGGGCATATCGGTCGGTGGAAAATAAGTGCCGCCGACAAACGGACGCAGATCGGGCGTCAGCCACGCGCTCATCGGCCAGCCGCCGTGACCCGTCGTCGCCTGCACAAAAGTCATGTAAACCTGATCGACATCGGGACGCTCCTCGCGATCAACCTTGATGCTGACAAAATGCTCCTTGAGAAAAGCGGCAATGGCCGCCGATTCAAACGACTCGTGCTCCATCACATGACACCAATGGCAGGTCGAATAACCGACTGAGAGGAAGATCGGCTTATCCTCCGCGCGTGCCTTCGCGAAGGCCTCTTCGCCCCACGGAAACCAATCGACGGGATTGTGGGCGTGCTGAAGCAGGTAGGGCGATTTTTCGCGAGCGAGCCGATTGGACGACGAAGTGGACATCTTCTCAACGTAGCGCAATTGCCGCGTCCCGGCCAATGCGTAAGCATCCTCCGCCCGGGGAGGGACGGGGAAAGAACTTGCCTCCGGGCGCAAGGTATCGTTTGATTATCGGCCCGCCGGGTCATCCACCCCGGCGCTCTTTTTGCCGCGTGGTGCAATTGGTAGCACACCAGATTCTGGATCTGGGTGTTCTAGGTTCGAGTCCTAGCGCGGCAGCTTTCTCTCCTCTGCGAACGCAGACGTTGGCCGGAAGGAAAATGTACCTGTTCACTTTTTCAGCCTTTAAAATCTCTTGCAGTCATAGTGATACGGTTGTATAACTGGCTTGGAAACCAAGGGGAGTTGCAATCGCGGACGGGTACCAGTATACCCTGAGTTCATCGGGAACGCGCGACGCGCCTTGGAAAATCTTTTTGCGGCGATCCAAATGAACAAACCTTTTACCTACCTAGAGTTTTTTGCCGGTGGGGGTATGGCCCGCGCGGGCTTGGGATCTGAGTGGAAATGCCTATTTGCTAATGATTTCGATCACAAGAAAAGTGATGTCTATCGGATCAATTGGGGAAGTAACGAGCTCAGAACCGCAGATATCCGAACACTGAACGCCTCCAGTATTCCAGACGTAGCCGACTTGGCTTGGGGGTCTTTCCCTTGCCAAGACCTATCTCTTGCTGGTGGCGGAGCGGGATTGAAGGGTGAACGGTCTGGAACTTTCTACCCCTTCTGGGATCTTATGCGCGGCCTTGCCAAAGACGGCAGATCTCCCCGAATGATCGTGCTGGAAAATGTGTGCGGGGCGCTTACATCACACCAAGGAACTGATTTTGCTGCGATCTGTTCGACATTCGCTCAATGTGGTTATCAGTACGGTGCCGTGGTGGTGGATGCGGAGCTTTTTGTTCCCCATTCTCGTCCACGGCTTTTTTTCATTGGTGTTCTTGACGGCACTGAGATTCCCACCAGCGTAGCAATTGATGCCCCTTCAAACTCGTGGCATCCCCACGCCCTTCGTTTTGCTCACGCGGCGCTCCCGAAATCTGTAAAAACTATGTGGACTTGGTGGAATTTCCCCAAGCCTTCTCCCCGTACTATCACTTTGGCGGATTTAATTGAGGACACACCTTCGGGTGTGCGTTGGCACACTCAGGAAGAGACTTCCGCTCTGCTCGGCATGATGAGTGCCGTCAATTTAGCCAAAGTGGAAAAGGTAAAGAAATTGGGTACGCGGGTGGTAGGCGGCATTTACAAACGTACCCGCTTGAACGAGAACGGTGTAAAAGTGCAGAGGGCAGAGGTTCGCTTTGATGATGTTTCAGGTTGTCTTCGAACACCCACAGGTGGATCAAGTCGACAACTCATTATGGTGATACATGGCACGAAAATACGATCTCGACTGATCTCGACTCGAGAGACGGCTAGACTTATGGGTTTACCTGACACATACCGTCTGCCCTCAAACTATAATGAGGGGTACCATCTTACAGGTGACGGCGTGGTTGTGCCAGTGGTGCGACATCTCGCCTACCATGTATTCGAACGTATCCTTGCTAAGGGTTTTCGTGACGCGAAGATTGCCGCATGAGTAGTATTCCCTGCGAACAGAACGCCGAGTTGGACGGCCAAATCAAAGTATTTGCCGAGGTTTTGAAAACCCAAGCACACACCCTCGGTGCTCACGGACTTGATGAGAAGGAGTTTTATAATTCAGGCTTGTTTCGCGGAGCCATTGAACGCATTCGAGGACAGTTTAGCGCGACCATGAGGGAAAAGAGAGAGTTCGTTCAGCACGTGCTGAACTACATGCAGGACAAGGGTTTTATTAAAGAATGGGACAGTGCGGGTGATGCCAACCGGCATGATTATTCCATCAAACTCAAGTCAGGAAAAATCGGCGTCATCGAATTAAAGGGATGTCTTGATGGCAATAATACCAATATTTTTGAACGTCCCTCACATGCAAAGGAATTCATTATCTGGAGCCTTTGCAGCAATCCTGGCGCTGATCCGAGACATAACGTCTGGTCCGGAATCCACACCCGTTTATCGGCAGAGATTATCTCCCGCAACCAGCAAGTAGACGGCCTGTTGGTCTGGGATTGGGTTTGCTCAACTTTGGGCCGCCCTTGCCCAAAAATTCTGGCAGATAGGCAAGGGGCTAGAGTGACTGAAGTCGGACCCTACAGATTGCCTCCGGCCTGCATTTATCTTTTTCCGGGAACAATTCCTACCGTCCGCAACAATCCACATCCACCATCACAAGACATTAACGACGTGGAGCTACTCAAGGCATTTCACGAGTGCTTCAGGGGCCACGACGACGAACTGAACCACGTTTCATTTGAAGTGGGCCACAGTGGGGCAGACACGGTCAGGAAAACCACAATAACTCGGGCTGGAACAGTGCAGAAACAGTCAGGAATGACTCCTATTCAGCGCTCATAGGTGGGTATTATAGGCCCGCACCTTGAGACCTCAATGAGAAGAGAAAGAGGGAGAAACCCAGATCAGTCATCATCCCCTGATCTTTTGCGGGCGATGGGGTTAAAGAGCAGTCGAATATGGGCGCGACTCAGGCCGATATTTCGGACAGTCTTCAGCTTATGGAGGGGACATGACAAAGGAACTTCGCAAGAACATGAGCGATGCCGACCGCAATTGGCGGCGGTTCGTCCTGTTCCGCGTTCTCTTCAATTCGCGCTTTTACTATCCGGTTCTCGCCGTTCTGTTTCTTGACCTGGGCCTCAGCGCGACCGAATACACGCTGCTGAATTTTGCCTGGGCGCTCGCCATCGTCTTCACCGATTTGCCCGCGGGTGTGCTGGCGGATCGGATTGGTCGCAAGCCGTTGGTCGTGGCGGCGGCCTTCTTCATGGTACTCGAAATGGTACTGCTCAGCGTAGCTCCGAGTCATGGAGGCATCGTTCTTTTGCTCTGCTGCCTGGCGAATCGCATCTTAAGCGGCATGGCGGAGGGCATGGCGAGCGGAGCGGATGAAGCGCTGGTCTTCGACTCGCTGGCCGAGCGCGGCAGGTCCAAGGAATGGCCCAAAGTATTGGATCAGGTCATGCGCTGGCAGGGCGTGGGCATGGTCATCGCCATGCTCGTTGGCGGAGCGGTTTACGATCCCAAATTCATGGGGCGCGTCTTCTCATTTTTTGGAGCGAATTTTCATGTCACCCAGGATTTAACTCTTCGCTTCCCGGTCTATCTCAATCTCATCACCGCTTTCTTCACGCTCTGGATTGCCCTCGGCTTGCGCGAACCAGTGGAGCGGGCCACCAAAGTCGCGCCCAAGAATAAGAATTCAGGCGGCTTCGAAATTACGGCGTGGCATCTGGTGGTCAACGCGGGAACATGGATTATGAAAACACCGATTGCGCTCTTCGTCATCACGGCCGGGGTGTTGATTGACAGCGTCGTTCGACTTTTCCTCACCTTTTCCAGTTCCTATTTTCGCGTGATCGAACTTCCGGAAGCAACCTTCGGCTTGATCGGCGCGGTCATGGGAGGCCTGGGAATGGTCATCTCGCCTGTCGCCCGGCGCATGGTCGCAGTCAATTCCGTGGCGCGAAATTATGGCCTCATTGGGCTGACCGTCCTGGCGGGTCTCACCGGAGTCGCCTGCCAATGGACTTATTGGGGCGTCGTTTTTATCCTGCCGTTGGGCGCAGCCATGATGGCGCTCGGGTACATCGTATCGTACTACCTGAACGCGCTCGTCGATTCGAGCCATCGGGCCACCGTGCTTTCCTTCAAGGGTCTTGCCTTCAACCTCGGCTATGGATTTATCAGTCTCGTTTTTGCCCTCGTACTCAGAGCCGTCCGGGATGGTGGCAGTACGCAGGACGCAGTCGCACGAGGTTTTGTTTTCCTCCCGGTATGGATTCTGTTCGCCTGTCTTCTTTGCGCGTTCTGTTTCAGGCGTCACTATCGGCTTTTATCGACATCGATATAGTTTATAAGCTAATCACAACCTCAACCCCTGCGGAGAAAATACCGTGATCATTAATATCCTCATGGCCATTGCCGGCATTGTCGTCATCCTGGCCATCATCGTGGCCATGCAACCGTCCGATTTTCGCGTCACGCGGACGGCCACCATCCCCGCACCCGCTTCGGTCGTGTTCGAACAGATAAACGATTTCCACAAATGGCAAGCATGGTCCCCATGGGCCAGGATGGATCCCGCAGCAAAAAATTCCTTCGAGGGAGCGGCGTCGGGTGAAGGCGCCATCTTTCGATGGTCGGGAAACAAACAGGTCGGCGAAGGAAGCATGACGCTCCTGGAAAGCCGACCGGGCGAGCTAATCCGCATCCAACTCGATTTCCTGAAACCCTTCAAAGGCACGAACATCGCGGAGTTCACCTTCAAGTCATCCGGCGACCAGACCATCGTGACGTGGAGCATGCACGGCAAAAATAATTTCATCTCCAAGGCGTTTGGGCTAATCATGAACTGCGACAAAATCGTCGGCGGCCAATTCGAGAATGGCCTGGCAAATTTGAAATCAGTAACAACCAACCGATAACCAACTCATACCATGAAAATTGCATCCAACATCGCTGGCGGTCTGCTCGGCCTCGCCTTCATCGTCTTCTCGCTCATCGTGCTTTTGAAGCTCGTTCCCATGCCGCCGCCGCCGGAAGGCACCCCGGTCGCTTTGTTCATGGGCGCGCTCGTCCCCACGGGCTACCTGACCTTTGTTAAAATTCTCGAATTGATCGGTGGTTGTCTTGTCGCCGTGCCTCGCACCCGCAACTTTGGACTGCTTGTGCTCGGCCCGATCATTCTCAATATCCTGGCCTTCCATATCTTCATCGCAAAAGGGGAAGGTCTGTTCGGAGTGCCGATTGTCATTAGCGTGCTGGCGCTATTCCTTCTCTGGTCGGGGCGCAAGGCTTTCGCAGGATTAATGAACTAGGGGCTTGCTGAAAAAAGCCCGTCATCCCGAGCTTGTCGAGGGATCAGACGCGTCCTTCTTACCCCAAAGTCAGGTGACCACAGTAAGCCATCGGATTCAAACTGTCCGACTTCTCGATTATTCTTTACGTGTCTGATCCCTCGACAAGCTCGGGATGACAAATTTTTAAAAAGACTTTTTCAGCAAACTCCCAGAATGGCCGGAAGCTTTCCCGCTTCGGAGAATCGAGCGAGATGCATAGCTGTTCCTCGCAGACTGTGTTACATTTTTTCGGATGGATTATGCTTCAATATCTAAAGCTTGTTCTGTCAGCAAGCCTCTCTTGTTCTCAAGGGTAAGCGGTTATTTCGGAATGATCGTTGGAATCACCGTCATCATCGGCTGGTATGCGCACTGCGTTGTGCTTGTCCAGGTACTGCCGAATCTTGTGCCCATGAAGTACAACACCGCGCTCGGATTTTTCCTTTGCGGTGCGGGGCTTGTTTTACTGACGACGCGATACGCGAGGCTGGCAGCGTGGATCGGCGGTCTTGTTTTCATTCTTGGCCTGTCAACTTTGGCGGAATACATCATTGGCCGGGATCTTGGAATCGATCAGCTCTTTTTTAAGTATTATCTCATTTTAGCCTCGGAGACATCGGCTCGCATGGCTCCTCTAACCGCAGGCTGTTTTACGCTTTTGGGCATGGCGTTGATCTTGAGCGGGAGACAGCAGCGATCCCATGCACGATTGACCGCCATCGGCATCCTCGCGTGCATCGTGGCCATGATCGCCTGTGTGGCCTTGGTCGGTTTCCTGGTGGGAATCGACGCCGCTTACGGTTGGGGTTCTTATTGGCGCATGGCCGTGCATACGGCGACGACATTTTTCGTCCTTAGCATCGGCCTGTTGGCTTGGGCCTGGCAAATGGCAGGATCAATCAAGTTTAGCTTTCTTCGTTGGCTGCCTGTCACCGCCTCCGTGACATTGATGACGATGATCGCCTTTGTTTCCTCCACCAGTTTTGCCAATCTAAAAAATTCGAATTCCTGGCGCGAACATACTTACGAAGTGATCGCCGAGGCGCAGGCACTTTCTGGCGACCTCCTGAATATCCAGCGCGGTATGCGCGGCTATGTGCTTACCGGACAAGCTGACCTTCTTGCGACATATCAATCCGGAATGAATAGTGGTCAAGAACATATTGGCCGACTTAAAACGCTCGTACGCGACAACCCTGGCCAGGAAGAGCGTCTGAAAACCCTCGCCAGCGATCTCGACGCTACCATCGCCTATTCGTATAAACTGATTGATACTCGAAATTCAAAGGGGCTTCAGCCCGCAATCCAAATAGAGGCAACAGGAGAGGGATTTGCGGTGGTCAATCGTACCGTTGCCGATTTGCATGCGTTTACCGATGTGGAGCACGGTCTGCTGACCGAACGATCCGCAGTAGCCAACGCTAATTTCCTTAACACGACTCGCCTGCTCACCTTTGGCAGTGGCCTGGCCGCCGTGCTCCTCGTCCTGGCCAATCTGATAGCCAGCCATCAAATGCGTCTTCGCCGCCGTGCGGAAGGCAGGTTACAGGAAGTCGTCTCGTTGCAGGATGCCATCCTTAATTCTGCCAATTACGCGATTATTTCCGCCGATGTGGATGGCGTGATCATATCTTTTAACGCAACAGCTGAACAGTGGTTTGGCTACACACCTGACGAAATAATAGGTAAATTTTCATCCCCGATTTGGCCCGATGCGGGAGAAATCGCCGCACGCGCCGAAGTGTTATCCCTGGAGCTTGGGCGCAAGATTGAACCGGGTTTTGAGACTTTTATTGCCAAGGCCCGTTTGGGAAAAACGGATGAAAATGAATGGTCTTTTATCCGCAGGAACGGAGATCGTTTTCCGGTCTCGCTTTCCGTCACCGCACTAACCGATACAACAGGCAAAATCACCGGCTTTCTCGGAATCCTTAATGACATCACCGAAAGGAAAAAAAGCGAAGAGGAGCTTCGGCTCAGTGAGGAGCGTTTTTCCAATGCTTTTGTATATGCCGCCATTGGCATGGCGCTGGTCTCGCTTGAAGGTCGTTGGCTGAAGGTCAATAAATCTGTGTGTAATTTGCTCGGTTATTCAGCTGAGGAATTAAGCGCAAAAACTTTTCAAGACATCACGCATCCGGATGATCTCGATACAGATCTTCAACATGTGCATGAGTTGCTGGATGACAAGATTCGCTCCTATACCATGGAAAAAAGGTATTTTCATAAGGATGGGCATATCGTGTGGGCCCTTCTCGGTGTTTCTCTCATGAGGGATAAACAAAATAAGCCCCTCTACTTTATCTCTCAAATCGAAGATATAACCCGAAGCAAGGAGATCATGGCCGAGCAGCAGGATCTCACCAAAAAGGCCCAGGCAGCGGAACGGGCCAAAAGCGAATTCCTTGCCATCATGAGTCACGAGATACGCACACCGATGAACGGAGTCATCGGCATGACGAGCATTCTCGCGGATACAGAACTCACCGAAATGCAGCGTGACTGCGTTAATACCATTCATACCAGTGGTGAATCCCTCCTGACGGTGATTAACGACATCCTCGATTATTCGAAAATCGAATCGGGGAGGATATTGCTTGAAAACTATCCCTTCAACTTGTGTCACTGTATCGAAGAAGCGCTCGACTTATTTGTCGCACAAATCCGAGTCAAGCATCTTGAGGCCGTTTATCTGGTCGCTCCCGGTATTCCTGCCAACCTGATTGGCGATCCAATGCGTCTGCGACAAGTCTTGGTTAACCTCATTGGCAATGCCATCAAGTTTACCAGCCAGGGGGAAGTCGTCATCAATGTCGAATGTCAAAAGCAGGACAAGTCAGGTTGTCATCTCCTTTTTTCCGTAACGGATACTGGTATCGGTATTCCCAAGGAAGGTATCGAAAAACTTTTTCAAGCTTTTCAGCAAGTCGATACTTCCACCACCCGCCGTTACGGTGGCACCGGGCTCGGATTGGTAATCAGTAAACGAATAACGGAGTTGATGGGCGGCAGGATGTGGGTCGAAAGCGAACCAGACAAAGGATCCACCTTCTTTTTTACCACCACCCTGAAAGCTTCCACGGAGACCGCTTCCGCAGATCAACTACCCGACCCGGCCCTGCTTAAATCCCGTTCAATTCTCATTGTGGACGATAACGACACCAATCGTCGCATGCTCGAAATGCAGTTGAAAATTTGGGGAATGGCTCCGACATCCGTGTCTTCAGGCCGGGAGGCCTTGGGAAAACTCACTCAACAACCATTCGATGTTGCTTTGCTCGACTTTCAAATGCCCGAAATGGACGGTATTGTTCTGGCAAGAGAGATTCATAAACAAACTCAGACTCCTCTCATACTCCTTTCTTCATCAGGAGAAATTATAGTCGGAGAAGATGCGAGCCTCTTTCAATTCCAAATCCCGAAACCAATCAAGCACTCGCATCTATTTAATGCTTTGCTGAGAGTAATCGGAGTTCCAGGTGGCCAGGCACGCAAAGCTCCGGAAAAAAAATTGGACGGCGGGATGGCGGCAAACCACCCGCTTCGCATTCTTCTGGCCGAAGACAATACCGTTAATCAAAAAGTAGGCCTGATGATGCTTGCCCGTCTGGGCTATACCGCCGACTTGGCCGCCAATGGGCTGCGAGCGGTGGATGCCATTGGAAAAACTCAATACGACCTGATCCTCATGGATATTCAAATGCCCGAGATGAACGGCATCGAGGCCGCCACACTTATCCGGGAAAAACTCGGAACCCAGTGCCCTGCCATTTTCGCCCTGACAGCCGAGGCGCTTGAGGGCGACCAGAAAAGATTTATGAGTCTTGGATTCGATGGCTATCTAAGTAAGCCGCTGCAAGCCCATACGCTTCAGAACGTGCTGAAGACCATAAAGCCTCGCCTTGTCCGCCCGTTATAGTGATGCTGGTAGGAGTATAGAACCTACACCCAAATTCCATGAAAAATGGATTTAATGCTCCTTATTTTGTTTCAACCAGTCTGCTGAAAGAGAAAAAGCCATGACATGATCATCGATCGCGGATCTAAGAAAACCATGGCCACCGCTACAGATCACGATAAATTCTCTTCCGTTTACGGTGTAGATCATCGGTAGTGAAGCACCCACACTGGGCAGCGGGAAGCTCGCAAGTTCCTCCCCGGTATTTGAGGCGAAGGCACGGAGGTGGCCGTCGCGGGTGCCCGCCAGAAAAGTCAGCCCCGATGCGGTCGTAATCGCCCCACCGACAACGGGAGATCCCATTTCTTTATACCCAGGAATGTTTGCCGCTTCTGGAATATAACCCACAGGATGTTCCCATCGAAACTGTCCCGTCACAGGATCGATTGCCACGATCTTACCCCATGGAGGTTTTACCATGGGAATTCCCTGGGGGCTGGCCAGTTCACCAATTTGCGCGTAAAAAGGCGTTCCCAACATGGGGAAAGGGCCGTAGTTCCCGGTATTGTCGGGGCGGTACACCAATTGCTGAAAGAAAGGATCATTGATGGCCGTCGTGATGATCAATCCGTCTTTCTGATCATACGTCATTCCCGCCCAATTACATCCGCCATAGCGTCCGGGATTGTGGACGGTTCCATGCAAGCTTGGAGGATTAAAGATGGGGCCAGTCCGTAATTGGGAAAAGATTTTATAGGCAAACGCCTCGCCCGTTGCATCAACACCCCAGGCATCGGAAGGGCCGATCGTTTGCGGCACAAGCGGAGGCGGCAAATCCTGCATCGGCTGCGTAGGCGAGGTTCTTTCACCCGGAACATCACTCTGCGGAACAGGGACTTCATGGATGGGAAACAGCGGAACGCCCGTAATGCGATTGAACAGAAAAATGCGGCCCATCTTGGTGGCAACCGCAACCGCTGGAATCGATTCAGCGTTTTTATTGAAATCGAATAGAAGTGGCTGGGCGGGAATATCGTAATCCCAAATATCATGGTGAACTAACTGAAAAGACCAAATGAGTTTTCCAGTATCCGAATTGAGACAGACGATGGAGTTGCAATACTGGTTATTTCCCAGTCGCGTACCACCAAAATCGTCGTTGGAAGGACTGCTGGTTGGCAGATAAACAAGATGCCTTGATGCGTCATAGGACATCATCGACCACACGTTTCCGCTGCCGGTGGTATCGCCGCTGGTGCCTTCCCAAGTTTTACGTGCAGGATCGTTCTTGGATCGGGGAATCATGTCCCACGACCAGCGTAACTTGCCCGTTTGAATTTCAAACGCCCGAACTTCTCCCAAAGGCGAATCAGCTCGAACATCGTCATCAATGCCCGATCCACAGATCGCCGTGTCGCCAACGATCAAGGCGGGAGAATTATAGAGGACCATCTCTGGATGCCCCTGATCAATGCCATCTGCGAGGTCGATCATGCCACGATTGCCAAAAGTTTCGATTAACTTCCCCGTATTGGCATCAACCTCGTAAAATTTTCGACCGCTGGAATATAAAATCCGGTAGGGATGAGGATCATCCTTTGGGCCGAGCCAACAGGAAGCTCCACGGTTCACTTGGGCGAGGTGGCTGTAGTTTGGAGGTTCAAATCGCCACAACATTTCGCCCGAGCCCGGATCAAGCGCCACCAGCGCCTCCGTGGGTGTCACCACGATCATATGGCCGTTACAAATAATGGGCGAGCACTCAAAACCTATACTGGATGCCAGTTGCCCCTTGGTCTCGGCGGTTTTTGCGTCTCCCGTGGAGTAATCCCATTCTAGCTGTAGGGCATTGACATTGAGGGGCGTAATCTGAGTTTCCGAATAAAACCGGCTGCCATAAGCATCACCAGCATATAAAGCAGGTCCTACAACAACTCCTTTTTCGTAGGGAGGATGCAACGGCTTCTTGACGAAAGAAATTATCGTCGGAACACCATTGCTATATAAAAATAAACCAATCAAAAAAACTGGGATTAGTATCCACAGAAACCTGCTTAATTGAGCGATTTTACAGCCAGGGCGACACTTAAAGTAAGCGCGTAAATTCATAAAAGAAAAACGGTAACATCACTTACCCAATTTGCGATGCTTCATTCCATTCCAGAATAGAACCTGCTGCTTAAAAAGCTTTCGCATGCGTTATCGATCCCTTTATCTAATGAGTTTTTCAGCATCCGCAACATCATGGAAAGCTCAGTCGGATGCAGGTAACGATAGACGCAGCTTTTCGAGTTCGTCCCAACGGGCATAGTCTTGTTGGATTTGGAGTTCCAGGTCGGCCAATTCCTTTTTAACGAGAGTGAGAGTATCCCGTTCTTTCTGATAAAGCGCCGGGTCTTCCAGGCGGAACGTCAACGCATCGCGCGCAGCCTCGAGCTTTTCGATTCGCGCCGGTAACTCAGCCAATTCGCGCTGTTCACGCTTCAGAAACTTGCGGGGTTTTTCCATCTTGGCGGCCTTTTTTTGTTCGGCTTTTGATTCTAAAACCGGAGGATTTGCAACAGTGGTCGAAGGACGTTGCCGCACCCAGTCTTCGTATCCGCCCGTGTATTCGGTCACGCGACCCGCTCCTTCAAAAACAAAAGTGCTCGTGACGACATTATCAAGAAAAGCACGATCATGCGAAACGAGCAGGAGCGTTCCGTCGTATTCCACCAACAAATCCTCGAGCAGTTCCAATGTCTCCGCATCAAGATCATTGGTCGGTTCATCTAACACGAGCACGTTGGCTGGCTGGAGAAATAGGCGCGCGAGGAGCAGGCGATTGCGCTCGCCGCCCGAGAGCATTTTCGCAGGCATACGCATCCGGTCGGGAGCAAAAAGAAAATCCTTCAGGTAACTGTGTAGATGCCGCGAGCGACCTTGAAACATCACTGTCTCCGCATCGCCGGCCACGTTCTGCCCCACGGTCTTGGCGTCATCAATCTGCCCGCGCAGTTGATCGAGATAGACAATTTGCAGTTGCGTTCCGTGTTTTACCGAGCCTTCGTTCGGCTGAAGCTGATTCAAAAGTAGTTTCAACAGTGTCGTCTTGCCGCTGCCGTTTGGCCCGATGATACCCACCTTGTCGCCCCGCCAAATGGTCGTGGTAAAATCATGCACGACGGGATTCATGCCATAGTCGAACGTCACGTTTTTCATCTCGATGACTTTTTGTCCCGACGCGCTGCCTGTTTGGAGTTCAATCCGTGCCGAACCCTCGCGTTCACGTCGCACACCACGTTCGGAACGCATCGCCAGGAGCGCACGCACCCGGCCCTCATTACGTGTGCGCCGTGCCTTCACGCCCTGACGCAACCAGGCTTCCTCCTGCGCAAGTTTCTTGTCGAAGGTTGCCCACTGCTTTTCCTCCGCTTCCAACGCCACTTCCTTGCGTTCGAGATAGGTATCGTAATCGCAAGCCCAACTCGTGAGATGTCCACGATCCAATTCGACGATTCGTGTGGCCAGCCTTCTCAGGAACGCACGATCATGCGTCACGAAAAAGAGAGTTGGCTTGGCCTTGAGCAGGAAGGCTTCAAGCCACAGGATCGACTCCAGATCCAGATGGTTCGTCGGCTCGTCGAGCAGCAGCACATCGGGCTGTCCAACCAGCGCCCGCGCCAGCAAAACCCGGCGCTTCATTCCGCCCGACAGGGCCGTGAACTCTTCCGTCACGGGCAATCCCATTTCCTCCATCAATTCTTCCTGCCGCACATCGGCCTGCCACTCTTCCTCCGTGCCACCATGGCGCAACCCATGACGAATGACATCATGAACGGTGCCGCTGATTTCCGGGGGTACTTCCTGGGGAAGTCGCGTTAGCACCACGCCTGATGGTTTAATGATTTCACCTTCCTGTGGCGTCTCTTCCCCGGTCAGGAGACGCATCAGGCTGGTTTTACCGGAGCCATTTCGGCCCACCAGACACACGCGTTCGCCCTCGTCGATTTGCAGATCGACTTGATCGAGAAGAGGGACAATCGAGTAGCGCAGCGTGGTCTGGCGAAGTTGCAATAAAGGCATGAAGCAACCGACCCTAGCAGAGTCGCCCCCTTCTGCGGTATCAAATTGGTATGGGGGAGTGCCTTACTTTAATCGATTGTTGTAGCGGCGACACCCTTGCTCATAAACCGTGGTGTCATTCCGAACGGAACCGAGCCGAAAGATCGTGACCAGACAATATGCTTAACCGAGGTGAAGTTGAGGAATCGGTTTGAAAAATTCTACTTGGGAGCAAATACCGATTCCTCGACTTCGCTCGGAATGACGGCTTTGCTTCGGTAACTGCTACACAGTCGGCAATAGACATCGAAATGGAACTCATCGGTCATCGCGGACGCATAAATATCAATTTCTGATCTCAACGCGTTCTGATAGAACAGGGCCCGGTGACCTTGGCTTTCATCAAACTAAGCTGGCAACTCCCCGTTATTCTTAATCTGTGGAAGTGGCACGTCCCCATCCACCAATTCTGCGATATTTTGGCTTACGGGCTTGGCTTCCGTTTGTACCTGATGATTAGAAAATGCCAGCCCAGTCCGCGGATTCCAGCTGAGCAAAATGCCTGGATTTTTGTCGGCTGCATTTTTGGCGCATTGATTGGAGCCAAGTTTTTGGCCTGGGCGGAAGCGCCCGCATTTTATTGGGCCTTGCGG
>JABDGH010000004.1:0-1530 GCA_013286145.1 Verrucomicrobiota bacterium | reverse complement strand
GAACGATCCCAATTTCTGGTTTGGCGGCAAAACCATCGTCGGTGGCCTGCTGGGAGGCTGGGCGGGAATCGAGATCGTCAAGAAAGTCCTGGGCATCACCAGTTCCACCGGCGATCTTTGCGTCTATCCCTTGATTCTGGGCATGTGCATTGGTCGCGTCGGTTGTTTTTTGACTGGCTTATCGGATAACACCCACGGCGTTCGGACAAGCCTTCCGTGGGGAGTAGATTTTGGTGATGGCATCCCACGTCACCCCGCCCAGATTTACGAAATCATATTTTTGATCGGCCTGGCGATCGTGCTTTGGGTCAAACGATCCAGCCTCGCCATCTCTGGGTTGAAATTCCGTTGGTTCATGGTCGGCTATCTCTCCTTCCGCTTTTACATCGACTTTTTCAAGCCTCACTGGACTCTCTTTGGTGGCCTGAGCGCCATTCAATGGGCCTGCCTGGTAGCCCTGATTTTCTGCGCCTACTCTCTCATGAAGCTTTCCGAACCACCCATCACCGAGGAAAAGCATGTCTGATCGCCCTTACCTCTATTACGAACTGACCAACAGCATTTGCTCCACCTGCTATCGCAAAGTGGAGGCCAAGATCGTTTTCCAGCAGGACAAAGTCTTCATGCAAAAGCGCTGTCCCAAGCATGGCTTTGAGAAAGTGCTCATCTCCACCGACATCGAATATTACAAGAGATCGCGCCTGACCCTGAAGCCGGGCCAAATGCCGGTGAAGTTCAACACGCCCATTCGCTACGGATGCCCTTACGACTGCGGTCTCTGTCCCGATCACGAGCAGCACAGTTGCCTCACCCTGGTGGAAATCACCGATAACTGTAATTTGCAGTGCCCCATCTGTTATGCGGAATCGGGGCCGCATCGCCAGACGCACCGTTCACTCGAGCAAGTCGAATTCATGCTCGATTGCGTTGTACGCAACGAACTTGAACCCGACATCGTGCAGATCAGCGGCGGAGAACCGACGATCCATCCCCAATTCTTTGAGATTCTCGATGCTGCCAAGCGTCGTCCGATCAAGCACCTCATGGTGAATACCAATGGCATCCGAATTGCCCAGGAACCGGAATTCGCCAAGCGATTGAAAGATTACCTGCCAGGCTTCGAACTTTACCTGCAATTCGATTCACTCGAAGAAAAACCGTTGCAGGAATTACGCGGTGCCGATTTGCGACGAATCAGGCTCCAAGCCCTTGAACACCTCAACGAGCACAACATCTCCACGACGCTGGTCGTAACGGTCAAGAAGGGACTCAACGACGGCGAACTGGGGCGCATCATCGATTTCGCCTTGCAGCAACCGTGCGTGCGCGGGGTCACCTTTCAACCCATCCAGGCCGCTGGCCGCCTTGAAGATTACAACGTGATGCAGGATCGATTGACGTTGTCGGAAGTGCGGCAAAACATCCTCAACCAGAGTTCAATTTTCCAGCCCGAGGACATCATTCCCGTTCCGTGCCATCCCGACTGCCTCGCCATGGGCTACGCGCTCAAGCTCGGCGGCAAAACCGTTC
>JABDGH010000003.1:87647-89631 GCA_013286145.1 Verrucomicrobiota bacterium | reverse complement strand
AGGCTGGTATTGCCGAACGGCATTCGTGCGATGATGAAGCCCCGGGTGGTCTGAGGATCGGCCATTTGGGATTTTTTTTGACGGAATTAAAAAAAGGCAAATTCGGTCTTCAAAAAACCGGATTCGGGTAAAGCGCAGCGACGTATTTCCCGTAACCGTTATATTTCAAGGTTTCGACCTGGTCGCCGGTATTGATGTCGCGCTCAAATTGCTGAGACCAGCGCGGATGCGGGCGTTCCGGATCGACGTTGGAATAGAATCCATATTCCTCAGGGGCGAGGTCGTTCCATAGCGTCTTCGGTTCATGGTTGATGAACTCCACCTTGACCACCGATTTCGCTCCCTTGTAGCCATATTTCCAAGGCATGGCGATGCGCAAGGGCGCGCCGTGCTGCTTGGGCATGGGCTTTCCATAAGCGCCGGTGACGACAAAGGCGAGTTCGTTGCGCGCTTCATCGAGCCGCAGACCCTCGTAGTAGGGAAAGGGATAGTCGCCGCCGCGCATCCCTGGCGCTTCCTCCGGTCGATTGAAGGAGAGAAAGCGAACGTGGGTCGCGGAGGAAAGTGGCTTGCAGAAATCGATCAGAGCCTTGAGCGGGAAACCGCTCCACGGCACAACCATGGACCATGCCTCGACGCAACGCATCCGGTAAACACGTTCCTCGAGGGGGAATTTCGCGATCAGATCTTCAAAGCCGATTTGAAACGGTTTTTCGACCAGGCCCGCAATATCGACCGTCCATGGAGTAATGGTCAGGGCCGCGCTGAGGCGATCGACCTCTTCCTTGGCCGTGCTGAACTCGTAGAAATTGTTGTAGTGCCCGGCCAGTTCCTTTTTGGTGATGGCGCGTGGAGCGACCGAAGCGCTGGTGAAAGCGGGGTTGGCTTTTGCCGGATAAAATTTATCCGAGGGGCGCGGGGGAAGATCGAAGCCCGATACAGTTTTGCTTCCGGCGGCTTGGGCGGTGTTATTACTGTCACAACCGGTCAACAGGGCGGCGGTGGCCAGGCCGATCTGCGAGAGGAAGGTGCGTCGCGTATGATACTTTGCCTCAGGCAGAATCTGGCGCGAGGGGAGCGAGTAACGGTTGTAGCGAGGGACAAGCATGAGGGGAAGATATAATGGAAACCGAAATCGGGCTGCAAATCGATAGCAATTATTGGAGGCAATCGATCTTCAAATGTACCCTCACGTCGGGTAAATGCAAAAAAGGCACGACCCGAATGAACGAGCCGTGCCTTTTAAGAAGACGGAATGGATCAGGCTACCGCAGGAGCAGCGACCGTAGTCTCCTCAGATGCCAGCAGAGCCTTGCTCCAGCTTCCGAAAAAGCGGGGCTTGCAGGCTGCGGCGAAGAGGGCCGGATGCTGATGACGGATT
The DNA here is from genome assembly GCA_013286145.1 of Verrucomicrobiota bacterium. Classification (GTDB taxonomy): domain Bacteria; phylum Verrucomicrobiota; class Verrucomicrobiia; order Methylacidiphilales; family UBA1321; genus JABDGH01. The sequence continues at coordinate 88,250 of JABDGH010000003.1, read as the reverse complement.
TCACCACTGCGGAGGTCGGCTCCGGCTGCGCGAAGCTGCCGGATTTCCTGGACGACGAGATCGCTCGTCCAGCGACGGCGGCGGCGAATGGCGTTGTAGTCAATTCCAGCGCGCTCAATGGCTGTTCCCCAGCTGCCGAACCGGCGGCGTGCCGTGGCGATGAGCGGATTGGAGGTTTCGTCCATCCTCTTGGAGCTAAGGTCAACACCTTCGTCCTTGAGACGGCGGATGGCGGAAAGGATCGACTCATCATCCCATGAGCGATAACGGTAAATTTCATCGGGAGCCAGGCCGGAGGCAATCAGGGCCTCTTTCCATGAACCGAAGTGATTGGCGCGGATTGACGCATAAACCATCGGGGCATATTTGCTCAGCATCATCGAACGGAAGGAGAGATCGACGCCATCTTTTTGCAGGCGCTGGATGGTTTCAACGATCCGTTCCCTGGACCAGTCACGGTATTTGCGGACGGAATCGTAGGGAATGCCAGCCGATTCAATTGCCACACGCCAGGTTTTAAAGTAGCGAATACCAGCGGCCAGGAGTTCCTGGTAGTTTTGACGCATGTAATGGGAGTAGAGCGGCTTTCCCGCTTCGTGCCAG